>BADC01000768.1 GCA_000333435.1 Corynebacterium-like bacterium B27
GGTCACGCCGTAATGTACGCCGCAGGAGCGGATCTGCTCACCGAGGGGCCCGACCCGGACAACCTCGACTTCGATTCGGCCCCGGTCACGGACGCCCTCTCGTTCCTGCGCAGCATGTGGGAGGCCGGCGACATGCCGCAGGACGCCAAGTCCGACACGGGCGCCGGTTTCTACTCGACGTTCGCGACCGGAAAGGTCGGCATGCAAGGCGGCGGCGCCTTCGGAATCTCCGACATCATCGCGCAGGACAAGTTCGACCTGGGCGTCACCTTCCTCCCGGGCCCCACGGAGGGCACCCGCGGGAGCTTCGCCGGCGGTGACGACCTGGTGATTCCGGCCGGCAGCAAGCACGCCGACGCTGCCTGGAAGTTCATCGAATGGGCGACATCGGAGGAGGCACAGGAGAAGTACCTGGCCGATCTCGGCACGACGCCGGTTCGACTGAGCGTCGCCACCGGCTACTACTCGGAGAAGGACCCCCGCCTGGCCACCCTCGCCCAAGCTCTCGAGCTCGGCAAGACGCCCGTCACCCCGGACCTCTATCCGATCTTCAACAACGCCGGCAGCCCGTGGAACAACCTGCTCCAGGGGGCGATCTTCGGATCTGACCCGGTCGAGAAGGTCGCCAAGGAGCAGCAAGCCGCCGGCGAAGCCCTCATCACGACAGGTAAGTAGCTCGCGTTCTGCACGGCCGGCATCCGGGTCACCCGGGTGCCGGCCGACCGGCACCGGAGGAGTGAGATGATTTCCAGGACCACGGACGGACGACGTCCGCGAGCGAGCAAGAAGGCGCGACGGGAAGCGCGGATCGGTATGCTGCTGGTGCTGCCGGCAGCGGTCATGCTGCTGATCTTCTTCGTCGCGCCGCTGCTGCAGATGATCTGGATCTCCTTCCACGACTGGCCGCTGCTCGGTACGCGACCTGGATCGGGGTCGACAACTACCTGTCGATGTTCGACGACCCCAGCTTCGTCCGCAGCCTCGGCTTCACCGCCTTGTACACGGTGATCCTCGTGCCGGTGCTCCTCGTCCTCGGAATGGCGCTGGCACTGCTCGTGCGGGTGCGTCGCCGGGGCGTCGGCATCTTCCGCACGATCTTCTTCGCGCCGGTCGTCATCGGCTTCTCCCTGGCTGCCTACATCTGGATCTACCTGCTGGATCCGCGAGTGGGCCTGTTCGATGAGCTGCTGAAGACCTTCGGCATCACGTCCGCCTCGGGCTACTGGCTCGCGAGCCCCGAACTCGCGCTCGTGTCCGCCGTGGTGATGGTGGTGTGGAAATCCGTTGGCTTCGGGATGCTGCTGCTCCTGACCGGGCTGCTGGCCATCCCCGACGAACTCACCGATGCCGCCCGGATCGACCGGGCCAGCCCGATCCAGACCTTCCGGTTCATCACGCTGCCGCTCCTGCGGCGACCGATCGCACTCACCCTCGTCTTCAGCGCCGTGGCATCCGTGCTGGCCTTCGAGCAGTTCTATCTGCTCACCGGCGGTGGCCCTGAAGGGCAGACGACGACGGTCGTCATGGAGATCTTCCGCGTCGGATTCAACAACTTCCAACTGGGCCTCGCCTCCGCGATGTCCATCTTCTTGATGGCGATCCTCGTGTTCATCAGCGCGATCCAGCTCGGCATCCTGCGTGACAAGAACGACAGCGAATAGGGAGAGCCACACATGCGCCACGTCACCGCCGCTCGCGGCCTGCTCTGGGGAGCGATCTGCACCTGCATCGCGGCCCTCTTCCTCTTCCCGCTGTACGCCGTGCTCACGGCCGCCTTCAAGTCGCCAGCCGAGCTGACCGGCTCTCCGCCCACTCTCATCCCGCAGTCCTTCACGCTGGAGAACTTCGCTGCCCTGCAGGGCCTCGGGGACGGGGTGTGGGTGCACATCGGCAACAGCGTCATCCTGGCCGTGATCACGGTGATCGGCACCGTCGTCATCGCGACCCTCGGTGGCTGGGGCTTCGCGAAGTACAAGTTCCCGGGCCGGGGAATCGTCTTCGTCGCAATGCTCTCCGCGCTCATGGTGCCCTTCCAGCCGCTGCTGACCCCGCTGTTCCTCGTGCTCAAGTCACTGGGTCTCGGAAACAGCCTGATCGGGCTCGCGCTGGTGTTCATCACCTTCCAGCTCCCGTTCGCCCTCTTCGTCATGCGCAACGCCTTCATGCACGTGCCGCAGGCGCTCGAAGACGCTGCGCGGGTCGACGGCGCATCCGGATTCAAGCTGCTCATGCAGGTGCTGCTCCCGGTCGTGCGACCGGGCATCATCACCGTCGCGCTGTTCGCGTTCCTCAGCTCCTGGAACGAGTTCCTCGCCGCCCTCATTCTGCTGAGCGACCAGTCCCTGTTCCCGCTCCCGGTGGCCCTCTCCGCCGGTGCCGTGAACGGCAACAACGGAGTTCGCTGGCCCCTGCTGGAGGCGGGCGTGCTGATCACGATGATCCCGTGCCTGGTGCTCTTCTTCACCCTCCAGCGCTACTACACCACCGGCCTCGTCGCCGGCGCCGTGAAGGAATGACAGCTGGGGACGACCGCCGTGTGCAGCGATGCAAACCGCGGCTCTTCCCGCTAACGTGAAGCTATGTCAAAGCGGCTCACCCTGAGCGATATCGCCCGGAGCGCGGGGGTGTCACCCCGCACGGTGTCGAACGTGGTCAACGGTTATGTGCCGGTGTCGGACAAGTTGCGCGAGCGGGTCGAGAAGGCGGTCAACGACCTCGGGTACAGTCCCAACTTCATGGCGCGGAGTCTTCGCAGTGGACGGACCGGCCTCATCGCGCTCGTCGTGCCGGAGATCGACGTCCCGTACTTCGCGGAGCTCGCCCGGACGGTGACCGAGGTCGCGGAGCCGCTGGGCTATCGCATCATGATCGATCAGACCTCGGGCTTGAACGACAGTGAGCGGAGCCACATCGCCCGCGCGACGCAGAGCACCCTGTTCGACGGGATCATCTTCAGCCCCCTCCAGCTCTCCCCGGTCGAGCTGGCCGAGCTGGCCGGCTCGACTCCGTTCGTGATCCTCGGCGAGCATCCGCTCGAGCACTCGTTCGATCACGTGGGGCTGGACAACGTGGCCGCGGCCGCCGACGTGGTGGCTCACCTCTACGCCGGTGGGCGCCGCCGGATCGCCGCGATCG
>BADC01000767.1 GCA_000333435.1 Corynebacterium-like bacterium B27
CGCCCGTTGTCCATGTCGTTCGTGACGCGGCTGAGCAGTTCGCCGCGCTGCATCCGGTCGAAGTACGACAGCGGCAGCCGGTTGATCTTGGCCTCGACCTCTTCGCGCAGCCGGTAGACGGTGCTCTGCACGATCGTGTTGAGCACCCGGCCCTGCAGCCAGGAGAAGACGGATGCGGCGACGTAGAGTAGCAGCACCAGCCCGAGCACCATGGCGAGCGCGTCGAAATCGATGCCCTGACCCGGGGTGAGCGCGATGCCGCTCAGCAGGTCGGCCTGCTGGGTCTGGCCGCTCGCGTTCAGCTGGTCGATCAGCTGCTGCTTGGACACGTCGGCCGGCAGCGTCTTGCCGATGGCGCCGGCGAAGATGAGGTTGGTGGCCTGGCCGAGCAGCCACGGGCCGAGCACGGTGAACACGACGCTCACGACGCCCAGCACGATCACCGCGAGCACGGCGACGCGGTGCGGGCTGAGCCGCCGGATGAGGCGCTTGGCCGACGGGCCGAAGGTCATCGACTTCTCGGTCGGCATGCCGACGCCGCCGAACGGTCCGCCGCCGCGGCCGCCAGGCCCGCCGCGGCCGGGGGTTCCGGCGGGTGGCCCCGCGGGGCGGGGGGACGACTTGGCCGGGGTAGGGGTCGCGCCGCTCATGCTGCCTCCTCCGCGGTGAGCTGCGACGAGACGATCTCGTTGTAGGTCTCCGATGTCTCGAGCAGTTCTTCGTGGGTGCCGCGGCCGACGATGGCGCCGTCCTCCAGCACGATGATCTGGTCGGCGTCGACGATCGTCGACACCCGCTGCGCCACGATCACCTTCGTGGCACCCGATACCTGGGTGCGGAGCGCGTGTCTCAGCCGCGCATCCGTCGCCAGGTCGAGTGCTGAGAAGGAGTCGTCGAAGACGTAGATCTCGGGCTGCTTCACCAGCGCCCGGGCGATGGCCAGGCGCTGCCGCTGGCCGCCCGACACGGTGGTGCCGCCCTGCGCGATCGGCGCCTCGAGCTGCCCCTCCATCGCGCTCACGAAGTCTTTCGCCTGGGCGATCTCGAGGGCGCGCCAGAGCTCGTCGTCGGTGGCGTCGGGGTTGCCGTAACGAAGGTTCGAGGCCACCGTGCCCGAGAACAGGTAGGGCTTCTGCGGCACCAGGCCGATGCGGCTCCAGAGCAGATCGGGGTCGAGCTCACGAACATCCACGCCGTCGATGAGAACCGCGCCCCCCGTCGCGTCGAACAAGCGGGGCAGCAGGTTCACCAGCGTGGTCTTGCCCGCGCCGGTGCTGCCGATGACGGCGAGGGTCTGGCCGGCCTCGACCCGCACGTCGAGATTGCGCAGCACCGGCTGCGCGGCGCCGGGGTAGGTGAAGGAGGCGTCGCGCAGCTCCACCGTGCCGTGCTGACGGAGTTCGCGCACCGGGTTCGCCGGCGGCGCCACCGACGACTCCGTGCTCAGCACCTCGGTGATGCGGTCGGCGCAGACCGAGGCGCGGGGGATCATCATGGCCATGAACGTCGCCATCATGATGGCGATGAGGATCTGCACCAGATAGCTGAGGAAGGCGATCAGGGTGCCCACCTGCATCGAGCCCTCGTCGATGCGGAACGCGCCGAACCAGATCACCGCAACGCTCGAGACGTTGAGGATGAGCATGACCGTCGGGAACATCAGCGCCAGCAGGCGGCCCGCGCGGAGCGCCGAGTCGGTCACGTCACGGTTGGCCGTGGCGAAGCGCGCCGTCTCGACGTCCTCCCGCACGAACGCCCGAACCACCCGGATGCCCGTCAGCTGCTCGCGGAGCACCCGGTTGACCGCGTCGATACGTGCCTGCATCCGCCGGAACTGGGGCACCATGCGCACGATGATGCCGCCGAGGGAGACGAGCAGCACCGGTACGGCGACCGCGATGATCCACGACATCTGCACGTCCTGCTGCAGCGCCAGCACCACCCCGCCGATGGCGAGGATCGGGGCCGAGACGAGCAGGGTGAAGGTCATGAGCGCGAGCATCTGCACCTGCTGCACGTCGTTGGTGGAGCGGGTGATGAGCGAGGGCGCGCCGAACGACGACACCTCGCGCTCGCTGAACTCGCTGACGCGGTGGAAGATCGAGCCGCGCATGTCACGGCCCATCGCCATGGCCGTGCGGGCGCCGAAGTAGACGGCGGCGATCGCGGCGGCGACCTGCACGAGGGTGATGCCGAGCATCCAGGCCCCCGTCGAGAGGATGTAGCCCGTGTCGCCCTTGGCCACTCCGTCGTCGATGATGTCGGCGTTCAGGGTGGGCAGGTAGAGCGACGCGATGGACTGCACCAACTGGAACAGCACGACGGCGGCGACCAGCCCGCCGTACGGCTTCATGAAGCGCCAGA
>BADC01000766.1 GCA_000333435.1 Corynebacterium-like bacterium B27
CCGGGCCGAGCCCTTCGTCAGCGAGCCACGCCGCCACGCAGTCGGGGGAGCAGAAGATGCTCTGGTGCGCGCAGGTGTGCACCACGTCGTCCCAGATGTGAGCGGCCGGCACCAGGAAGTGCGCGACCTGCGAACCCTCCGGCGGGGCATCCTTCGTCACCAGCCACGCGTGCGCGGTGCCGCAGTTCGGGCAGGTCGTCGCCACCAGCACCTCGGGGGCATCGGGCACGAGGTGCGGAATGGCGAAGGAGTCCCACGCGCATCCGCCCCACCAGAGCGTGCCCGGCCCCATCACCGAGAAGCCGAGTGGAATCGAGGCGAACGGATGCGCCATCAGCACCTGCCGCTGCCCGTTCAGCACCACGTGCCGCTCGTCGGCCAGACGGTCGTAGGCCGCCTCCACGACTGCTGCCTCGAGGTCGAGCTCGTAGGCGATGTCGTCGACGGATGCCGCGGCGCCCGTGTCGGCGAAGCGCCGGTAGATCTCCCGGCGCACCTGCTCCGCGAGTTCGGGCGAGACCTTGTGCTGCGTGCTCATTCGTCCACCAAGGCCTGCGCGAACTGCGAGTTGTAGAGCGCCGAATACACGCCCTCGGCCGCCAGCAGCTCGGCGTGCGTGCCCTGCTCCACGATGCTGCCCGACTCCATCACGAGGATGAGGTCGGCGTCGCGGATGGTGGAGAGCCGGTGTGCGATCACGAAGCTCGTGCGGTCGGCCCGCAGCGCCGACATGGCCTTCTGCACCAGCTGCTCGGTGCGCGTGTCGACCGACGAGGTGGCCTCGTCGAGGATGAGCACGCTCGGTTTCGCCAGGAACGCCCGCGCGATGGTGAGCAGCTGCTTCTCGCCGGCCGAGACGTTCGACGCCTCGTCGTCGAGCACCGTGTCGTAGCCGTCGGGCAGGGAGTGCACGAAGCGGTCGACGTAGGTGGCCCGCGCCGCGTCGAGAATCTCCTCCTCCGTGGCGTCGGGCCGGCCGTACGCGATGTTGTCGCGGATGGTGCCGCCGAACAGCCACGTGTCTTGCAGCACCATGCCGGTGCGCGAGCGCAGGTCGCGGCGGGTCATCTGTGCGATGTCGACGCCGTCGAGGGTGATGCGCCCCGCATCCAGTTCGTAGAACCGCATGATGAGGTTCACCAGCGTGGTCTTGCCCGCGCCCGTCGGGCCCACGATCGCCACCGTCTGCCCGGGCTCCGCCACGAGCGACAGGTCGGTGATGAGCGGCTTGTCGGGGGTGTAGCGGAACGAGACGTTCTCGAACACGAGCCGGCCCCGGCTCTCGGTGGGCGACTCGGCCGGCGACGGGTCGGGCGTCTGCTCCTCCGCATCCAGCAGCTCGAAGACCCGCTCGGCCGAGGCGACTCCCGACTGCAGCAGGTTCACCATCGAGCCCAGCTGGGTGAGGGGCTGCGTGAACTGCCGGGAGTACTGGATGAACGCCTGCACCGCGCCGATGCTGAGCGCACCCGAGGCGACCTGGAG
>BADC01000765.1 GCA_000333435.1 Corynebacterium-like bacterium B27
CGCCCGGGTGCTCGCCGAGGCCGCCCGGCTCGCTTGGGGCTCGGCCGAGCAGGCGTTCTGGGCCGGCTGCGCGCAGGCGGCGATCGCGGGCGAGTTGCAGCTGCACGAAGCGTGGCTGACGGATGAGGCGCTCCGCGCGACCCGGGCCGACCCGGTCACCACCGCGTACCTCGACCACCTGCTCGCCACCGCCGCGCGCGGCGAGCACCGGGTGCTGATCGCTGCGCTCCTGCCGTGCTTCTGGCTGTACCACGACGTGGGGCAGCGGTTGCATCCACGGTCGCACCCCGCGCATCCGTACCGGTCCTGGCTCGACACCTACGCCGACCCCGCCTTCGCCGCGTCGACCCGCCAGGCGATCGACGTCGTCACCACGGCTGCGGCCGCCGCCGACGAGCCGACGCGCGCGGCGATGCGCGCCGCGTTCCTGGTGTCGGCCGAGCACGAGCGGCGCTTCTTCGGCGAGCGGGGGCTGCCCGGCCGCACGGGAAAGGTGCGGGCGGAGTGACTTCAGGGGAAGGTGGGGGGATGAAGCAGATCACCTATGCCGGCGAATCCGTGATGACCTCCGACGAGATCGGGACCGTGCTGGTGGAACTGACCGCGGCACTGGCGAAGAAGGGTCTCGCCGAAGCCGTCGTCATCCCCATCTGCGACGACTCCGGCGGCGACCCGCGCACCGCCGAGCTCGTGATCGGGCAGGGCAACGACGTGCTCGCCGTGCCCGTGGACCACGCAGCCGACGAACCGGACTTCGCCGCCGAGGTGACCACGCTGCGCGGGCAGCTCGCCGCGCTGTCGACCCGCAACCGCACGATCGCCACCGCGGACCCGGTGGAGCCGGGCGAAACCGACGAGCCGCAGTTCGACTACGACCTCGACCTCGCGAACGTCGACGGCCTCGAGAGCGGCGCGACGCCGAAGTAGCCGGGCATCCTCCTCGCCTGGCCGGAGAGGAGGACGCCCGAGCGGGTTCGGTCAGGGCGTGGTGGTGATGGTGACGTCGGACCGCGTGTCGTTGATGACGAAGTCGTACGTCGCGGTGGTG
>BADC01000764.1 GCA_000333435.1 Corynebacterium-like bacterium B27
AGGTTAGCCTAACCTAACCACTGGCCGCATGCGAGAAGTTCTCCGCGCCGGCGACTACCCGCGCCGATTGTGCTCCGCGAGCGACTCCATCGAGACCACCGGACCGGTGCGCAGGATGAGCGCCTTCTTGCGGAGGAAGCGCAGCAGGCCGGCCGGGCCCATCCGCGACCCGCCGAGGCCCGAGCTCTTGAAGGCCACCTTCTCGACGTCGCGCATGATTCCGATCGTCAACGAGGTGTCCTGCAGACTGATGGCGCCGGCGTCGAGGCGGCGGGCGATGGCGTCGGACTCATCGGCGCTGCCCGAGATGACCGCCCCGGAGAGGCCGAACTCGGAGTCGTTGGCCAGGTCGACGGCTTCGTCGATGCTGTCGTACGGCATGACCGGCATCACCGGTCCGAAGGTCTCTTCGGTCATCAACCGAACGCCGACCTGAGCCTCTACCTCGTCACCGACGCGCGGATCGCGGGCGCGGCCGGGCGCGACCTCGTCGACCTCGTGCAGGCCGCGACGGCGAACGGCGTGACGGCGGTGCAGGTGCGGGAGAAGGATGCGCCGGCGCGCCGGTTCCTCGACACGGTCGTGCGGCTGGCACGCGTGATCCCGGCGGACGTGGCGCTCATCGTCAACGACCGCGTCGACGTCTTCCTCGCCGCGCGCGCTGCGGGAGAGAGGGTGGCGGGCGTGCACGTCGGGCAGTCCGATCTGCCGGCTGCGGCGGTGCGCGAGCTGATCGGCGCGGCGGCGGTGCTCGGGCTGAGCGCGTCGACGCCGGAGCAGCTGGCGGCGGCCGCCGATTCGGGCCTGGTCGACTACGTCGGCATCGGCGCGCTGCACGCGACCGCCACCAAAGCGGATGCGCCGCCCCCGCTCGGGCTGACGGAGTTCGCTCGGCTGGCCGGCCTGAGCGCGCTCCCGGCGGTCGCGATCGGTGGGGTGACTGCGCCCGACCTCGGGCCGCTGCGGCGAGCGGGTGCGGCGGGTGCGGCGGTCGTCTCCGCGATCTGTGCGGCGCCCGACCCGGGCGGTGCGGCCCGGCAGCTGCGCGCGACGTGGGACGCGGCATGAGCGGGGACCAGGTGGCGGCGGCGCGGGTGCCGCGGGTGCTGAGCATCGCGGGCACCGACCCGACGGGCGGAGCGGGCATCCAGGCCGACCTGAAGAGCATCGCCGCGAACGGCGGCTACGGCATGGCGGTCGTGACCGCTCTCGTCGCACAGAACACCCACGGCGTGCGGTCGGTGCACGTGCCGCCGGTCTCCTTCCTCGCCGAACAGCTCGACGCGGTCGCCGACGACGTCGCGATCGACGCGGTGAAGATCGGCATGCTCGCGGGCGCCGAGGTGATCCATACGGTCGCCGGCTGGCTCGACCGGGTGCGGCCGCCGCTCGTGGTGCTCGACCCGGTGATGGTCGCCACGAGCGGCGACCGCCTGCTCGACGCCGACGCCGAGGAGGCCCTGCGCGGCCTGCTCTCCCGCGCCGACCTGGTGACCCCGAACGTGCCCGAGCTGGCCATCCTGGCGGCTGAACCCACGGCGGAGAGGTGGGACGAGGTACTCGACCAGGCGGGCCGCGTCGCCTCCCGGTACGGCGTGCGGGTGCTGGCGAAGGGCGGCCACCTGCCGGGCGCGGCGGGGGAGCGGATGCCCGACGCCCTCGTCGAGGCCACCGGCGGCAGGGTGGTGGTGACCGAGTTCCCCGGCGTCCGCATCGACACCCGCAGCACGCACGGCACCGGATGCTCGCTCTCCTCCGCGATCGCGACCCGGGTCGCCGCCACGGGCGACTGGGCCCTGGCGGCGGCCGAGGCCAAGCGGTGGCTCACCGAGAGCATCCGGCACGCCGACGAGCTCGAGGTCGGCACCGGGCACGGGCCGGTGAACCACTTCGCCGGCCTCTGGCGGCGCGGCGGCACGACCACGGCGCCGACGGCGACGGAGATCGAGGCCGAGTGGTGGGGTGCTGTCGCGGGCATCCGCTCGGCCATCGACGCCCTGCCGTTCGTGCGCGGGCTCGGCGACGGCACCCTCGATCGCACCACCTTCCTCGACTACCTCGCGCAGGACGCCCTCTATCTCCGCGACTACGCCCGGGTGCTCGCCGAGGCCGCCCGGCTCGCTCGGGGCTCGGCCGAGCAGGCGTTCTGGGCCGGCTGCGCGCAGGCGGCGATCGCGGGCGAGTTGCAGCTGCACGAAGCGTGGCTGACGGATGAGGCGCTCCGCGCGACCCGGGGCGACCCGGTCACCACCGCGTACCTCGACCACCTGCTCGGCACCCGCGCGCGCGGGGAGCACCGGGTGCTGATCGCTGCGCTCCTGCCGTGCTTCTGGCTGTACCACGACGTGGGNCAGCGGTTGCATCCACGGTCGCACCCCGCGCATCCGTAC
>BADC01000763.1 GCA_000333435.1 Corynebacterium-like bacterium B27
GGCCCACCTTGTGCGCGGCGCGTCGACTTCGGTGTCAAGGGTTGTGTCGCTCATCTGCACTCCATTCGTTAGGAAGTAGGGAAAAAGTCTAACTCCGCCAACCCCGCCCGCGTCGTCAGCATCCCCAGCCTTTCGCTCTCACCCGTTCAATCGCGCCAGCAGCAGCGCCTCAGCCCCGATGGCGCGCTTGAACACGCCGAGGTGCAGCGACTCGTTCGGGCTGTGCGCCCGGGTGTGCGGGTCTTCCACCCCGGTGACGAGGATCTGCGCCGCCGGGAACACCCGTGCCAGGTCGGCGATGAACGGGATCGAGCCGCCGACGCCCGCCTCCACCGGCTCGGCGCCCCAGGCGTCACGCATGGCGTCCTTCGCCGCTGTCACCGCCCAGCCCGACGTGTCGACGAGGAACGGCTCACCCGTGTCGACGTCGCTGATCTCGACGTGGGCGCCGAACGGCGTGTTCGCCCGCACGTGCGCCTCGAGCGCGGCCAGCGCCTCGCTCGCCTGCTGCCCCGGCGCCACGCGCGCGCTGACCCGCACCGAGACGCTCGGGATGAGAGTGTTGGACGCGTTGGCGACCGTGGGTGCGTCGAGCCCGGTGACCGTGATCGACGGCCCCGCCCACAACCGCGACAGGATCGGCCCGTGGCCGATCGGCTGCACCCCGTCGAGCAGCCCGGCCTCGGCCCGGAGCGTCTCCTCCGGATAGTCGGGCGCCTCCATCGGCAGCGCCGTGAGGCCGGCGACCGCGACCGCGCCGTCAGCGTCGTGGAAGGTACTGAGGAGCCGGATGGCGGCCAGCATGGCATCCGGCACCGCGCCGCCGAACATGCCCGAGTGGGAGGCGTGTGCGAGCGTGCTGACGGTGAGCTTGAAGGTGACGTTGCCGCGCAGACTGATGGTGAGCGACGGTGTCTCGGTGTCCCAGTTGTCGGAGTCGGCGACCACGATCACGTCGGCGGCGAGCTTGTCCCGATGGGTGTCGAGGAAGTTCGCGAACGAGCGCGAGCCGAACTCCTCCTCACCTNCGATGAAGACGACGAGGCCCAGCTCGAGGTCGTCGCCGGCCACGGCGGCCAGCGCCCGCACGGCCGCCACGTGCGACACCACGCCGGCCTTGTCGTCAGCAGCACCCCGGCCGTAGAGCCGGTCGCCGCGCACGGTCGGCTCGTAGGGGGGCGAATCCCAATCCGACTCCTGCCCGGGCGGTTGCACGTCGTGGTGCGCGTACAGCAGCACGGTCGGCCGCCCATTGCGGGCGGCGCGGGTGGCGAGCACCGCGGGCTGGCCGAGCTCGCCCGTCTCGGTCGCGGCGCGGAGCACCTCGACCGACTCGAACACGCCGGTCGCCTCGAACAGCTCCGCGACGGCCTGGGCACTGGCCGCCACGTGCGCCGGATCGAAGGCCGCCCACGAGACCGAGGGGATGCGCACGAGCGCGCTCAGATCGGCGATGCTCCGCGGCAATCCGAGCTCCACGAGCTCGGCGACGGCCGAGTCGAGCCCCTCAGCCGGCGGATTCTGGGTGAACGGGGAGCCTGGTGCGTCGGTCATGCAGGTAATCTTAAGAGACGAACGAACGAGGAAACCGTGGCAAAGAAATCCAGCACCACCGAAGCGCCCGTCGAGGTTCCTGTGGAGGAGCAGACCTCCGGTAAGGGTCACGCGACCCCCACCCGCAAGGAGCGCGAGGCCGCGAACAAGCGCCCGCTGGTGCCCACCGACCGCAAAGAGGCCAGCCGCGACTACAAGCGCCGGCAGCAGGAACTGCGCGACAAGGCGCGGGTCGGCATGGCCAACGGCGACGAGAAGTACCTGCCCGCCCGCGACAAGGGTGTGCAGAAGCGCTACGTGCGCGACTACGTCGACGCCCGCTTCAACCTGGGCGAGTTCCTCATCCCGGTGATGTTCGTCGTCATCCTGCTCACCCTCGTGCCGATGCCCGAGATCCAGGCCGGGGTCATGCTCGGTCTCTACGCGTTCGTGGTCATCGTGGTGGCCGACAGCCTGTTCATGGGCATGCGCCTGATGAAGAAGATGCGCGAGAAGTTCGGCGCCGACAAGGTGGAGCGGGTGCGCTGGTACGCCACCATGCGGGCGCTGCAGTTCCGTCGCCTGCGCCTGCCGAAGCCGCAGGTCAAGCGCGGCCAGTACCCGAGCTGAGCCGGGCCCGAAGGCCCGGTCGGCCGCTACTGCTCCGGCTGCCGGGTGCGCCGCAGGCGCG
>BADC01000762.1 GCA_000333435.1 Corynebacterium-like bacterium B27
CCGCCGGTGTCACTTTTTACGCGGGCCTGTGGGCGGCGGCGAGTTTCGGACATCATCGCGACGCACTTCCAGACCTCGCTCGAGTCGGTGACGCACGTCATCCAGGCCTGGGTCATCCTCGGACCGTTCCTGGCCTACTTCGTGGCGAAGCGGGTCTGCATCGGTCTGATGAAGAAGGACCGCGAGATCGTGCTGCACGGCTACGAGTCGGGCCGCATCGTGCGCCTTCCCGGTGGCGAGTACATCGAGGTTCACGAGCAGGTCGACGACTACGAGCGCTGGAAGCTCGTCGACTACGAGGTCTACCAGCCGCTGATGCTCCGGCCGAACAGCAAGGGCAAGATCACCGGCTCCATGCGCCTGCGGGCCCGGATGTCGAAGTGGTTCTTCGAGGACCGCATCGCTCCTGCTTCGCGCACCGAGCTCGAGGCCGGCCACGGCCACGGCGGGCACGACGAACTCGAGGCCGGCGGCCACCACTAGCCGCCTCCCCTCCCCCACCCAGGGCCCGGCCCGCACCCCGTGCGGCCGGGCCTTCGTCGTCCCGCCCGGCGCGCCCTGAGTAGCAACTGCTCATAACGCTGTCTCCCCGCCTGAGCCAAAGCTTTCGTAGGACTATTCCCTCTACAGAAAGCCAGGCCCATGACCCACGCCCGAACCACCTCACGCCGTCGCGCAACGACACTCGCGTCGACGACGCTCGCACTTGCAGCGCTTGGCGCGACCTTCGCAACACCGCTCGCTGCCTCCGCTGCCAGCGGGCCGGGGCTCATGATCTGTCCGCCCGCGATCTCGAAGGTCGGCATGCCGATCTCCTTCGACGTTCTCGATGGTGAGAGCGGAAGCGGTTTCGACGGCAGCATCGCATCGGGTGCACTTCCCGACGGCCTCACCCTGAGCCGCATGGCGCCCGCCACTCCGAAGATCTCGGGTACCCCCACCAAGACCGGCAGCTTCACCTTCCAGATGCATTTCGCGAACAACGTAGGTGGTACCCGGTGACAAGACCTGCGTGATGGACATCGTGCCGGCCACGTCGATCGTCGAGCGCATCGGCGGCGAAGACCGGTACGAGGTCGCTGCGCACGTCGCCGAACGGATCGCCCCGACGACCACGCCGCTCGTCTATGTCGCGAGTGGGGAGAACTACTCCGACGCGTTGAGTGCATCGGCCATCGCTGCGCAGCACAACGCGCCCTTGGTTCTCGCCAGCTCCACGGGCTTCACGAACTATGTGCACACCGTCGTCAACCTCTTCGGCGCACAAGACGTAGTGCTTGTCGGTGGTGAGAAGTCACTGGGCCAGAAACTCGTGGACGAGCTGAAGGCGATGTCGAGCCATCCCAAGATCACGCGCATCGGCGGCGCGGACCGGTTCGAGGTGTCGCGGAACCTCATCAGCGATCCGAAGTTCGGTGCCGCCGCGTCGACTACGCTGTACGTCGCCAGCGGGCTGAAGTTCCCCGACGCCCTGAGCGCGAGCCCGGCCGCCGCGAAGGCCAAGACCGCCGTGCTGCTCGTGAACGGCGAGGCCACCAGCCTCACGACCGAGGAGAAGGCGTTGCTCGCAGCCCGTGGCGTCAAGACCGCCACCGTCTTCGGCGGCGAAGACACCCTCTCAGCAGGGATCGCAGCCGACCTCAAGGCAGCTGCCGGCGCGGTCAACCGCATCGAGGGCGACGACCGGTTCATCGTTTCGGCCAACGTCGTCGCGGCGAACTACACCGCCCCGGCCGACACCGTGTACTTCGCCACCGGCGCCACTTTCGCCGACGCTCTCGCCGGCGGCACACTCGCCGGCGTAGGCAATGCGCCGATCCTCCTCGTGCGCAAGTCGTGCGTCGCCGCCGAAGTCGCCGCGCAGGTGCGACGACTGGCACCGAAGCACATCGTGCTCCTCGGCGGCCCGAACAGCCTCGACGCCGCACTCGAGAACCTCCCGCTCTGCAGCTGACCCCCCGCACCAGGACCGCGAAGGCCGCTCACCGACGAGGTGGGCGGCCCTTCGTCTGCCCGGAGCATCCGTTTCGACGCCGCGGGCGCGCAAATCAGGACCAACCGTTCGCCGTGCGCATACGCAGGATGCGGGGGCCCGAATACGGGAGATTCTCCTGAATACGACAAGCGGCAGAGGACTGAGGCCGAGAGCGGGCGACGAAAAGGCCCGCACTCACGAGGAGTGCGGGCCTGATCGACGTCGGGCGGAGAACCTAGCGGGCGAAGTAGCCTCGGTAGTACTCGAAGACCCAGCCGATGATCGCCACGAGGAAGATGGCGGCAGCGATGAAGCAGATCCAGTAGCCCACCGCGAGGCCCAGCACCATCAGCGCGCCACCACCAGCGAGGATGATCGGCCACCAGCTCCACGGGCTGTAGAAGCCCATCTCGGGGTCGCCGTCGTCGATGTTGGAGTCGAGCAGATCCTCGGGCAGCTCGGCGCCCTGCGCCTTGTGCACCCGGCCGAGGTAGAAGGCGAGGAACGCCGCCAGGATGGCGGACAGACCGATCGCCACGGTGCCGACCCACTCCACCTGACCCTCGTACCAGATCAGCGACCAGATCGTGTAGGCCGCATCGGCCAGCAGCATGAACCCGAAGAGGATCCAGAAGAGATTCGTGTTGACTCTCATCGGGTCACTTCACCTTGCCTTGCGAGAGATCGTAGGTGGGAGCATCCGGTGCGTCCTTCGCCGGCCCGACACCGACCGGGATGCCGGCCTCGGGGTGGTTGAGGTCGAACGCCGGGGACTCCGAGCGGATGCGCGGGATCGACGTGAAGTTGTGCCGCGGCGGCGGGCACGAGGTGGCCCACTCGAGCGAACGGCCGTAACCCCACGGGTCGTTGACCGTGACCTTCGGCGCCTTGCGGGCCGTGATGTACACGTTCAAGAAGAACGGGATGAGCGAGGCGGCGAGGATGAAGGCACCGATGGTGGACAACTGGTTCATCCAGGTGAAGCCGTCCTCCGGCTGGTAGGTCGCGTAACGACGCGGCATACCGATGACGCCCAGCCAGTGCTGGATGAGGAACGTGGTGTGGAAGCCGATGAACAGCAACCAGAAGTGCCAGTGACCGAGCCGCTCGTTGAGCATCTTGCCCGTCCACTTCGGCCACCAGAAGTAGAAGCCCGAGAACATCGCGAACACGACGGTGCCGAACACCACGTAGTGGAAGTGCGCCACCACGAAGTAGGTGTCGGAGACGTGGAAGTCGAGCGGCGGCGACGCGAGGATGACACCCGTGAGGCCACCGAAGGTGAAGGTGATCAAGAAGCCGATCGCCCAGACCATCGGTGTCTCGAAGGTCACCGACCCGCGCCACATCGTGCCGATCCAGTTGAAGATCTTCACACCCGTCGGCACCGCGATGAGCATGGTCATGAGCGCGAAGAACGGCAGCAGCACCGAGCCGGTGACGTACATGTGGTGCGCCCACACCGTGACCGAGAGGGCCGCGATCGAGATCGTCGCGTAGATGAGGGTCTTGTACCCGAAGATCGGCTTGCGGCTGAACACCGGGAACACCTCGGAGACGATGCCGAAGAACGGCAACGCGATGATGTAGACCTCCGGATGCCCGAAGAACCAGAACAGGTGCTGCCAGAGCAGCACACCGCCGTTCGCGGCGTCGTAGACATGGGCCCCGAAGACGCGGTCGGCACCGAGCGCGAAGAGTGCGGCGGCCAGCACCGGGAACGCCATCAGCACGAGGATCGACGTGACCAGGATGTTCCAGGTGAAGATCGGCATGCGGAACATGGTCATACCCGGCGCGCGCAGCGTGATGATCGTGGTGATGAAGTTCACCGCACCGAGGATGGTGCCGAAGCCCGAGAGGCCGAGGCCGAACACCCACATGTTTCCACCGTCGCCGGGTGTGAACGTAGTCGATGACAGGGGCGCGTAAGCGAACCACCCGAACGAGGCGGCACCCTGCGGGGTGAGGAAGCCCGACACCGCGATGAGCGACCCGAAGAGGAAGAGCCAGAAGGCGAACGCGTTCAGACGCGGGAACGCGACATCCGGAGCCCCGATCTGCAGCGGCATGATGACGTTGGCGAAGCCAGCGAACAGCGGCGTCGCGAACATGAGCAGCATGATCGTGCCGTGCATGGTGAACAGCTGGTTGTACTGGTCTTTGGTCTGCAGGAGCTCGAGACCGGGCTCGAACAGCTGGGCGCGGATGACCAGCGCCATCACACCACCGAGGCAGAAGAACAGGAACGACGCGATCAGGTACATGTACCCGATGGTCTTGTGGTCGGTGGAGGTGATCCACTTGATGAAGATGTTGCCCTTGCGGCCAACGGTCTTCGACGGCGTGCCGATGGTCGCCGGGGCCGTGCTGCCGGGCGAAACCGCCACTGTCGCTGTCATGGCTCGCTCCTACTTCTCTTCGTGCGCGGGCGTGCCGATGCCCGGGAGGTTCTGGTTGCGGTTGTACTCCGGGCCCAGCTGGCCTTCCTGGCCGGCGTCTTTCAGAGACTGGATGTAGTCGTCGTACTCCTGCTGCGAGACGACCTTCACGTTGAAGAGCATCATCGAGTGGTACTCGCCGCAGAGCTCGGCGCACTTTCCGCTGAACGTGCCCTCACGCTCCGGCGTGACGTACATGTAGTTCGTCTTGCCCGGCAGCATGTCCTTCTTGTAGAGGAAGTCGATGACCCAGAACGAGTGGATGACGTCGCGCGACTGGAGCTCGATCTCGACCTTCTTGCCGACCGGCAGGTAGAGCACCGGGATCTCGGACTCGACGAGTGAGCCGTTCGCGTCGGCCGGGTTCTCCTGGCCCTGGACGCCGGCCGAGTAGACGTTGTCGTCGACGTAGTTGAAGTCCCACGCCCACTGCTTGCCGAAGACCTGGATCTTCACGTCGGGGTCGTCGTACTTGGCCTCGATGGCGCTCTGATCCCGGGCGGTGAAGGCGAAGAAGCCGAGCACCAGGATGAGCGGGACGATCGTGTAGAAGATCTCGATCGGCATGTTGTAGCGCAGCTGCGCCGGGAGACCGGTCTGCCCGCGGCGGCGCCGGTAGACCACGATCGCCCAGATGGTGAGGCCCCAGGTGAGCACACCGACCACGAGCAGCACGATCCACGACGTGACCCAGAGGCCGATGACGCGGTCGACGTTGTTCGTGGTGCCGGGCTCCGTGGGGAGCCAGCCTTGCAGCTGCTCCTGGGTGCACCCGGCCAAGACAACGGACAGTAGCGCCGCGACTGGAATCGCGACCCATCGGAGACGTCGGTTAGAGCGCACCACAGACCTTTCGGGAAGCTACACCACAGTGTATTTGACCTTTTCCTAGCCTACTGTGTCGATCTCCCCGTCGTTGCCACAGGCACACCGGATGCGCGTGTGCTACGGCACGAAAAAGGGCCGCTCCCGAAGGAACGGCCCTGATCCGAGGTGCCGACGATCAGTGGAACGAGTCTCCGCAGGCGCAGCTGCCGGAGGCGTTCGGGTTGTCGATCGTGAAGCCCTGCTTCTGGATGGTGTCTTCGAAGTCGATGGTCGCGCCGTCGAGGTAGGGCACGCTCATCTTGTCGACGATCACCTCGACGCCGTCGAAGTCGACCACGCCGTCGCCGTCGAG
>BADC01000761.1 GCA_000333435.1 Corynebacterium-like bacterium B27
TGCGAAGGCCAGGTCCTCCAGGATTGGGCCGAGCAGCCGGTCGACGATCGCGTCGGCCGGCTCGAGCTTGATCCGCTCACGGCCGGGCTCGCCGTGGATGCCGATGCCGATCTCGATCTCGTCGTCGGCCAGCTCGAAGCTCGGTTCGCCGGCGTGCGGCACGACACAGGGCGTGAGGGCCACACCCATCGTGCGCACGTTCGCGTTGACCTTCTCGGCCACCGCCGCGACGGCGGCGAGGTCGTCGCCCCGTTCGGCGGCGGCACCCGCGATCTTCTCGACGAAGACCGTGCCCGCCACCCCACGACGGCCGGCGGTGTAGAGGGAGTCCTTCACCGCGACGTCGTCGTCGACGATCACCGTGCGCACCTCGATGCCGTCGGCACCGGCCAGGTCGGCGGCGGTCTCGAAATTCAGCACGTCGCCGGTGTAGTTCTTCACGATGTGCAGCACGCCGGCGCCCCCGTCGACTGCTTTGGTGGCGGCGAGGATGGGGTCGGGGGTGGGCGAGGTGAAGACCGCTCCGGGAACGGCGGCATCGAGCATCCCGTACCCGACGAAACCGCCGTGCAGGGGTTCGTGGCCGCTGCCGCCGCCGCTGACGATGCCCACCTTGCCCGAGACGGGAGCGTCTTTGCGGGCGATGAAGATCGGATCGTGCGACACCCTCACCAGGTCGCCGTGGGCGGCCTCGAAGCCGGCGACAGCCTCCTCGACGACATTCTTCGGATCGTTGATGAGCTTCTTCATTGAAATATCCCTCCGATCGAGCGGTCGTCGCTCGCGACGGGAGCCCGAAGCGGGCCATCCGGTGCAAATCTACGCCGAACCTCCGACGCTCCGGTAGACCCCGCCGCGCCACGCCCGGAGCCCTAGGGGATGTACCTGGCAACTTCCTGGAGATATCGTTGGGCAAACCCGTTCACCCCGGGGGTCACAGCGGGTGGCCGAACAGTGCGAAGGAAGGTCATCGTGGACAATCTTGGTATCGATTTCGTTTCGGAGCTGGTGGGTACCGCCCTGCTGGTGCTCCTCGGCACCGGCGTGGTCGCCAACGTCGCCCTGATCAGGACGAAGGGCTTCAACGGCGGCTTCTTGATGGTCACCATCGGCTGGGGCCTCGCGGTCTTCTCCGGTGTCATCGTCGCCTACGCGTCGGGCGCGCACCTGAATCCCGCGGTGACCCTGGGTCTCGTCGCCAACGGCGCCACGACGTTCGGTGGCCCCAACACGCAGGTCGACGTGAATTTCCTCTCCGTCATCACCTACATCGGGGCCCAGATGCTCGGCGCCATCATCGGTGCCGTGCTGGTCTGGCTGGCCTACAAGCAGCACTTCGACGAGGAGCCGGAGCCCGCGGCCAAGCTCGGCGTGTTCTCGACCGGGCCGGCCATCCGCTCCTACGCGTGGAACCTCGTCACCGAGATCATCGGCACCTTCGTGCTGGTGTTCGTGGTGATCGCGTTCGGCCGGAACGGCGACGGCGGCGGGCTCGCCGCACTCGGCGCCCTGCCGGTGGCTCTGCTCGTGATCGCGATCGGTGCCTCGCTCGGTGGCCCCACGGGCTACGCGATCAACCCGGCCCGTGACCTCGGCCCGCGCATCGCCCACGCCTTGCTCCCCATCAAGGGCAAGGGCACCTCGGACTGGTCCTACTCCTGGGTCCCCGTCGTCGGTCCCATCATCGGCGGCCTCCTGGCCGGCTGGGCCGCCCTGGTCCTCCTGCCCATCCTCACCTGACAGGTCTCACCCCACCCGAAGGGCCGGCCCACGACGACGTGGCCGGCCCTTCGGCATTGCCCGGGGGATGAGCAAGCACCACCGAGAGCAGGCCGCAGGCCGTACTCGACGACCCAGAGTGAGCGCTCGGCCGCGCCAGCGACCGAACGCGAACATGTCGCCTCGCGCCGCAGTAGCGGCGGCGCGAGCAATTAGGGCCCGCCCAGCCGAAGGCCGGGCGAGCCCGAGAAAAGAGCCCTCACGCGCGGGTCGTCGCCGCCACCCACGCGTCGAGCTTCGCCGACGCCGCCCCCGAGTCGATCGCCGCCGCCGCGATGGCCATCTTCTCGGCGAGCCGCTCCACGATCCCCCGGTCGACCTCGGTGGGGTCGGAGACGAGTTCGAACGCGACGAGACCGGCCGCGGCGTTCAGCACGACCATGTCGCGCACGGGGCCCTGCTCGCCGCCCATGACCCGGCGCACGATCTCGGCGTTGTGCGCCGCATCCCCACCCTTGAGGTCGTCGATGGACGCCCGCGCGATGCCGAGGTCGCGCGGATTCAGGTCGTGCTCCTTCACCGCACCCCGCGACACCTCCCAGATGTGGCTGTGACCGGTCGTGGTGAGTTCGTCGAGCCCGTCATCGCCGCGGAACACCAAGGCGGTCGCCCCGCGGGTCTGGAACACGCCCACGATGAGCGGCACCCGGTCGAGGTGGGCCACACCGACCGCGGAGGCCTCGGCGCGAGCCGGGTTGCACAGCGGGCCGAGGAAGTTGAACACGGTGGGCACCCCGAGCTGGGCGCGCACCGCACCGGCGTTCTTGAACCCCGGGTGGAACTTCGAGGCGAAGGCGAACGAGATGCCGGTCTCCAGAAACACCTCCGCCACACGTTCGGGTTCGAGGTCGAGGTCGATGCCGAGTGCGCGCAGCACGTCGGAGGAGCCCGAGAGCGAACTCGCCGCCTTGTTGCCGTGCTTGATCACCGGCACGCCGCTCGCCGAGGCCACGATCGAGGCCATGGTCGAGACATTCACCGTGCCGAAGCTGTCGCCGCCGGTGCCGACGATGTCGAGCGCGAACGGATCGATCGCGAGTGGCAGGGCGTGCTCGAGGATCGCGTCGCGGAAGCCGACGATCTCATCGACCGTCTCGCCCTTCGCCCGCAGTGCCACGAGGAATCCGGCCAGCTGGGCCTCGGACACCTCACCATCCATGACCTTGTTCATGGCCCACGTGGCATCCGAGATGGACAGGTCCTCTCCGGCCAGGAGCTGAGCGATCGTCGCGGGCCAGGATTGCGTGTGCGCCATGTCAGCGATCCTATTGGGCACGGGCGAGCCGATCCCTGCACGGTGGCTCGGGCATCCGCCGCACACGGCCTTGTATCCCACCCGGGACACGCCGACGACCTCGCCGCCTAGCCCCCCAAATGCAAAATCGGCTGGGGATTTCGGACATAATGGATCTGTGACGAGCAGCTCATTGACCCAGACTCAGAGTGCCCCCATGGTCCAGCGCCCCAACATCGTGGCGGTGGGCACCATCGTGTGGCTCGGCAGCGAGGTCATGTTCTTCGCCGGACTCTTCGCCATCTACTTCACGCTGCGCTCGACGAACCCCGCCGCGTGGGCCGAGCAGGCCAACACGCTGAACGTCCCGTTCGCGCTCGTCAACACGATCATCCTCGTCATCTCGTCGTTCTGGTGCCAGTTCGCGGTGTTCGCCGCCGAGCGCGGGCAGACCAAGCGCACGAGCTGGAAGCCGGTCGACTGGGGCATCACGGAGTGGATGTTCCTGGCCTACGCCTTCGGTGCGATCTTCGTCTCGGGCCAGGTGCTCGAGTACGCCACGCTCGTCTCCGAGGGCATCACGATCGACGGCAGCGCCTACGGCTCGGCCTTCTACCTCACCACCGGCTTCCACGCCCTGCACGTGACGGGCGGCCTCGTCGCCATGCTCCTCATGCTCGGCCGCGTGTTCGCGGTGAAGAACTTCGGCCACAAAGAGGCGACCTCGATCATCGTCGTCTCGTACTACTGGCACTTCGTCGACGTGGTCTGGATCGGCCTGTTCCTCGTGATCTACGTGCTGAAGTAGCGCATCCGTCATGGTCAAGAAACGTCGTCCCGAACAGCGTCCCGAGCAGAGAGTAGAGAGAATGCCCCGCACGAGCAGGAAAGCAGGCAGACGCCACCCGCTGGCGACCGTCGTGCTCATTGCTATCGGCCTGGTGGTCACGGGCGGCGGCTATGCCCTGCTGAGCAGCACCACCACCGCGACCGCCGACACGTCCGCCACCAGCCAGGAGACGATCGACGAGGGTCAGAAGCTCTTCGCGGCCAACTGCGCGACCTGCCACGGCATGAGCCTCGAGGGCACGCCCGACGGGCCGAGCCTCATCGGTGTGGGCGCCGCCGCCGTCAACTTCCAGGTCGGAACGGGCCGGATGCCCATGGCCATGCAGGGGCCGCAGGCCATGCAGAAGCCGCCGCAGTTCACCGACGAGCAGACGGCAGCCCTCGCGGCCTACGTCGCCTCCATCTCCCCCGGCCCCGCCATCCCCGACCCGAGCCTCCTGCAGGGCGACGGCGACGCCACGAACGGCGGCGAGCTGTTCCGCATCAACTGCGCCATGTGCCACAACGTGCACGGGGCCGGCGGTGCCCTCACCGAGGGCAAGTTCGCGCCCGAGCTCACCGGCGTGCTGCCGACGCACATCTACGAGGCCATGCTCACCGGCCCGCAGAACATGCCCGTCTTCAACGACGACAACCTGACGCCAGAAGACAAGCGCGACATCATCACGTACCTGAAGTACCTGGAGAACAACCCCTCACCCGGTGGAGTGGAGCTCGGCTCGCTCGGCCCGGTGGCCGAGGGTCTGTTCGCCTGGATCTTCGGACTCGGCGCGATCATCGGCCTCATGGTCTGGCTCACCGCCAAGTCGAACTAGCCATCCGGTTCCCGTGGACACCGGCACACAGCAGCACACCAGCACAGCTCGAAAGGGACAACAATGGCACATGACGAGGTGAGCGGACCCGAGAGTCCCGCTTCCGATTCGTCGGCCGTCGAGACGAGTCGAGGCACGTCGACCACAACGGTCGTCGCCTCCGACGTCGAGAACCCGGGCGAGCCCGCCCACCGCCAGCGCGTCACCGACACCGACCCCAAGGCCGCGAAGACGGCGCAGCGCTCGGTGTACACGTTGTTCTACCTCTCGATCGCGGGCAGCGTCTTCGCGATCGCCGCGTACATGGCATTCCCGATCGAGAACGACGACGTCGGCTCGGTGCGCCTGAACACGCTGTTCATCGGCATCGGCGTCGCCCTGGCCCTGTTCGGCATCGGCCTGGGCGCCGTGCACTGGGCCAAGGCCCTGATGTACGACAAGGAGGGCATCGACATCCGCCACCCCGTCGCCGGCACGCCGGAGACGCGGGCCCGCGCCGTCGAGATCTTCCACGAGGCCGACCAGGAGTCGGGCTTCGGCCGTCGTACGCTCATCCGCAACAGCCTGATCGGCGCGCTGATCGCCTTCCCGCTGCCCGGCATCGTGCTCTTCCGCGGTCTGGCACCGCAGAGCGAAGACCCGGCAGAGCTCCTCAGCCACACCATGTGGAAGAAGGGTGCGCGCCTCACGCTCGACCCCTCAGGCATCCCGGTCAAGGCCTCCGACGTCACCATCGGGTCGGTGTTCCACATCATCCCCGAGGGTCTCAACGAGATGCCCGACCGGCTCGAGCAGAAGGCCAAGGCGGCCGTGCTGCTCATGCGCCTGAACCCCGAAGACCTCAACATCAGCCCCGGCCGCGAGAGCTGGTCGTACGACGGCATCGTCGCGTACTCCAAGATCTGCACCCACGTCGGCTGCCCGGTGGCGCTCTACGAGCAGCAGACCCACCACCTCCTGTGCCCCTGCCACCAGTCGACCTTCGATGTGGTGAACGAGTGCCAGGTGATCTTCGGTCCGGCGAAGCGGCCCCTGCCGCAGCTGCCGATCGAGGTCGACTCCGAGGGCTACCTGGTGGCTCAGAGTGACTTCAACGAGCCCGTCGGCCCGAGTTTCTGGGAGCGTTCATGACCAGCACAATCGAAAGAGCGGATGCTCCGGCCGCGGTTGCGACCCCGGCACCCCCCAAGGGCGGCGGCTTCACGGCGGCAGCGGCGAACTACCTCGACGAGCGCACCAGCATCTCGGGTGTCGTCAAGGAGTTCGGCCGCAAGATCTTCCCCGACCACTGGTCGTTCATGCTCGGCGAGGTGGCGCTCTACAGCTTCGTCGTCATCATCCTCTCGGGCACCTTCCTGACCTTCTTCTTCCAGGCCTCGATGGCCGAGGTGACCTACAACGGCTCCTGGGCACCGCTGAAGGGCATGGAGATGTCGGCGGCCATGGATTCGGCGCTGAAGATCTCGTTCGACATCCGCGGCGGCCTGCTGGTGCGCCAGATCCACCACTGGGCGGCGCTGTTGTTCATCGCGGCCATCGGTCTGCACATGCTGCGCATCTACTTCACGGGTGCGTTCCGCAAGCCGCGTGAGCTCAACTGGGTGATCGGCTTCACGCTGTTCGTGCTGGCGATGGCCGAGGGCTTCACCGGCTACTCGCTCCCCGACGACCTGCTCTCGGGCAACGGTCTCCGCATCATCGACGGCCTGATCAAGGGCATCCCGTTCGTCGGCACCTGGATCTCGTTCCTCCTCTTCGGCGGCGAGTTCCCGGGCACCGCGATCGTCGGGCGCTTGTACACCCTGCACATCCTGCTGCTGCCGGCGCTCGTGGTGGCGTTCATCGCGCTCCACCTCGTGTTCGTGGTGGTGCACAAGCACACGCAGTTCGCCGGTGGCGGGCGCACGCAG
>BADC01000760.1 GCA_000333435.1 Corynebacterium-like bacterium B27
ACCGAGGTGAGGACACCATGACCACCAGCACCACCCCGCTCGGCCGGCCGGAGCTCACGAGGCCCGTCAGCGCGAAGCTCGCCGCGACCCCCTGGGGCCTCTACCTCTCGATCGCGGTGCTCCTCTTCTTCGTGGTGGCCGCCGTCGTCCCGGTCGCACTCGCCACCCAGGACCCGTACGCGATGAACCTCACCCAATCCCTGCAGCCGCCCTCGTTCGCGCACTGGTTCGGCACCGACGAATCCGGGCGCGACCTCTACAGTCGCGTCATCTTCGGCACCCGCGAGTCGCTCCTCATCGGCGTCGGCGCCACGGCCGTGTCGCTGACGCTGGCGCTCGTGCTCGGGTCGCTCGCCGCGTTGGCCGGGCGATTCGCCTCGGCGGCGGTGAACCGGCTCATCGAGGTGCTGTTCGCGTTCCCCACCCTGCTGCTGGCGCTGCTCTTGGTGGCAGTCATCGGCCCGTCGGCGTGGTCGCAGGTGGTGGCGGTGGGCATCGGCACGGCGCCCGGCTACGCGCGCATCATCCGCGGGCAGATCCTCACCGCGAAGGACTCCGGGTACGTCGAGGCCGCGGTCGCCCTCGGGCATCCACGCTCCTGGATCCTCCGCACCCACGTGCTGCCGAACGCGCTCCGGCCCCTCGTGGCGATCTTCGCGCTCTCGGTCGGCCAGTCGATCGTGTGGGCGTCGAGCCTGTCGTTCCTCGGCCTCGGCGTGGCGCCGCCCTCACCGGAGTGGGGTGCGCTGCTGGATGCGGGGAAGCAGTACATCACGGTGGCGGGCTGGCTCACGGTGCTGCCCGGGCTCGTGATCGTCGTGCTCGCCCTCGCGGCGACGACGCTCGGCAAGCACATCCAGAACATCCTCGAGAAGGCGGAGAAATGACCACACCTCTCTTGCGCGTCGAGCACCTCGACGTGGGTTTCGAACGCGGCGGCCGCACCCGTCCGGTGGTGAGTGACGTCTCGTTCACAGTCTCGCCCGGGGAGTGCGTGGCGATCGTCGGCGAATCCGGTTCGGGCAAGAGCGTCACCGCCCGCACCGTCGTCGGGCTCACCGGCGCGGGCGCCAGGGTGTCGGCGGAGGCCCTGCAGCTCGACGGGATCGATCTCACCACCGCCTCCGCGCGCCAGTGGCGGAGCATCCGGGGGCGTCGGGTGGGCTTCATCCTGCAGGACGCCCTGGTCTCGCTCGACCCCCTGCGACCGGTCGGCGCCGAGATCGCAGAGGCACTCGCGCTGCACGGCTGGGGGTCGCGGCGCGCACGGCGACGCAAGGTGGTCGACCTGCTCGAGTCGGTCGGCGTGCCGAACGCGGCGCTGCGGGCACGGCAGCGGCCCGACGAGCTGTCCGGCGGCCTCCGCCAGCGGGCGCTGATCGCTTCGGCACTCGCCCTCGCGCCTGAACTCGTGATCGCCGACGAACCCACCACCGCCCTCGACGTGACCGTGCAGGCGCAGGTGCTCGACCTCATCGCCGGGATGAAGGAGCGCGGCACCTCGGTCGTCCTGATCAGCCACGACCTGTCGGTGGTGGCGCGGCTCGCCGACCACATCCTCGTGATGAAGGGCGGATCGGTGGTGGAGAGCGGCCCGGCGGCGCGGCTGCTCACTGCGCCGCAGCACGCCTACACGCGAGCACTCATCGATGCCGTACCGGGTGGCCACACCCGGGGCGAGCGACTGGGTCCGGCGATCGAGCTGCCGACGGGCGCTGCGGATGAGCGGACCCCGGTCGAGTCGATCGACGGCCCGGTGCTCGAGGCGCGCGACCTGGTGAAGCGCTTCCGCGGGCCCGGCGGGGTGCTGAGCACCGCCGTCGACGGGGTGTCGTTCACTCTCGACCGGGGCACGACGCTCGGCATCGTGGGCGAGTCCGGCTCGGGCAAGAGCACCACGGCGCGGATCGCGCTCGCCCTCACCGGCGCCGACGAGGGCACGGTCACCCTGCTGGGGCAGCCGTGGTCGAGCGTGCGGGAGAGCAGGCGGCGCGACCTGCGCAACCGCATCGCGGTGGTGTATCAAGACCCGCTGAGCTCGTTCGATCCGCGCTGGAGCGTGGAGCGCATCCTCGTCGATGCGGTCGGGCAGGCGGATCGGCCCGTGCCCGACACGGATGCCCGCGTGCGGCAGCTGCTCGACCAGGTCGGGCTCGCGCACGACGTGCTGCCGCGGCTGCCGCTGCGGCTCTCGGGTGGACAGCGGCAGCGCGTCGCGATCGCGCGCGCCCTCGCGACGGAGCCCTCGATCATCGTGCTCGACGAGGCGGTGTCGGCGCTCGACGTCTCGGTGCAGGCGCAGATCCTCGACCTGCTGGTGGAGCTCCAGGACCGCATCGGTCTGAGCTACCTCTTCATCTCGCACGACCTGGGGGTGATCCACCACATGAGCGACACCGTGCTGGTGATGAAGGACGGGCGGGTGCTCGAGCGCGGAACGGCGGACGACGTGTTCCTGCGGCCGCAGCACCCGTACACCCGCGAGCTGGTGCGGTCGCTGCCGGCACTGCCGACTGAAGCCGAGCTGTCGGCGGCGGCTGGACAGTGACCGACTTCGTCGACACGATCGTGGCCGGGGGCGGGACGGCCGGATCGGCCGCGGCCTGGCAGCTGGCCCGCCGCGGGCACGAGGTGCTGCTGCTCGAGGCGGAGCCGGCGCTGCCGGCGAGGATCGGCGAGCCGGCCGGCTGCCCGTTCGAGCCGGCGCACGCCGACCCGGCGTACCGGGCGCTCGCCGCGGAGTCGGTGGCGCTGTGGCGCGACGTCGAGGTGGCGACAGGCGCGAGCATCCTCGTGCGCTCCGGTTCGGTGGTGCACGGGCCTGCCGTCCGGGTCGACCCCCTGGCCGCCGGCCTCGCACGCGCCCGGCTCGACGGTGAATTCCTCACTGTGCCCCAGGCCGAAGCGCGCTGGCCGGGCCTGCGATTCAGCGGCAGCGTGCTGTTCGTCCACCAGGGCGGCGTGCTGCGGCACGAGGCGGCGATCACCGCACTCCGTTCCGCCGCGGGCGCTGACGGAGCGCGGATCGCGGCGGGTGAGACCATCACGCGCATCCGCATCCTCGGCGATGATCGGGTGCGCCTCGAGCTGAGGGCGACCGACGCGCCGGCCGTGGCTGCCGGCGCCGCCGCGACCCGTGAACTCGACTGTCGCCGTCTCGTCGTCACCCTCGGGCCGGCGACCGCGCGATTGCTCCGCGGCCTCCTCGCGCTGCCCCGGTTGACGACGAGTCGTGAGGACGCGATCGTAGTGCCCATGCCCGGCGGCTCCGCACCCGCCGTTCTGCACCTGGCCGACCCCACGGCGCCCGGCAATCGCTATTGGCGGGGCGATGCGACGGTGCTGGGTGGCACCGGGGAGCTCGCGCTCGGCTGGCGAGGCATCGGGAGAAGCAGAGCGGATGCGCAGATCACGAGCACCCGCGCCGGTTCGCGCAGCGGGTCACCGGATGCTCTGTCACCCCGCGAGCGCGCCGCGCTTCTCCGCTATGCCAGGGAGTGGCTGCCCGGCGCCGATCTGGCGCTGCCGTCGGTCACCTCGCGCGTGCGCACCGCAGTCGGCGACGGCGGGTTCCTGGTCGACCGCATCGGTCCGGTCGTCGTGGGGGCGGGCTTCGGGTCGGCCGGGGCGGGATTGGCACCGGCGGTCGGACGGCTGCTGGCCGGGCTGGTCGAGGGGATCGGTGCTCCCGATGGGTTCAGCCTCCGCCCCGAGCGGCGGCGCGCCGGTGCGGGCGCTTCCGGCGGGAGAGCGGCCGCCCTCGGAGTGCGCCAGGCCTGAGCGAGGGCCACACCGTCCGCCCTGCACGTTCCGACTCCTCAGCCGGCACGCACGTAAAGAATTCTTGACACGAAGTCCAATCCTCTTTACTCTGAACATGTCAAGCATTCTTTACACCACTCGAGGATCGGAGCCGGCATGTCGCTCGAAGAGAAGAACACCTGGGCGTTCCTGGCCGTCGCGGTGCTCGGCTACGTCTGCTACCTGCTGGTGCTGCTGGTCAGCGCCAGCGGGCGCCCCGTCGCCGAGGTCGATTACGGGCCCATCATGCTCTCGACCATCGGTGGCGCGATCGTGGCGGGCATACTGGCGAACTTCGCCATCGCGATGCTCTCCCCGAAGTCCGCCGGCAAAGCCGACCAGCGCGACAAGGAGATCGGCCGCTTCGGCGAGCACGTGGGTCAGGCCTTCGTGGTGGTCGGCGGATCCGCTGCCCTGGTGTTCGCGATCCTGCGAGTGGACTACTTCTGGATCGCCAACACCGTCTACCTCGCCTTCGTGCTCTCTGCCCTGCTCGGCTCGATCGCGAAACTCGTCGCCTACCGCCGGGGGTTCCAGCCGTGGTGAAGCCCACTCGCGTGACCAACAGCATCCGTGCGCTCCGGTTCGCGCATGGCGAGATGACCCAGGCGGCCCTCGCCGACAGCATCGGCGTCACCCGTCAGACCGTGATCGCCATCGAGCAGGGCAGGTACTCCCCGTCGCTCGAGATGGCCTTCCAGATCGCCCACGTCTTCGGGGTGCCCCTCGACGACGTCTTCCACTATCCCGAACTCCCTTAGGGGAAGTCACCCGCTGTCCTGCATCGGCCGAGGAGGCCTTCGTGAACCCCACCGATCCCACCGCCGCCGCGACCTCGACCATGCGCGCGGTCACCCTCGCCCGCTATGGCACGCCGGCAGACGTCACCGTCGGCATTCGACCCGTCCCGGAGCCGGGGCCGGACGAGGTCCGCGTGCGGGTGCGCGCCGCCGGAATCGACGCCGGCACCCTGCATCTGGTGACCGGAACTCCCTACCTCATGCGCGTGATGGGCTTCGGGTTCCGTGGGCCGCGCGGCGGAAGGCTGGGCCTCGCGTTCGCGGGCGACGTGGCCGCCGTGGGTTCGGCGGTCACGGCGTTCTCCCCCGGTGATCGCGTCGTCGGTTCGCAGGCCGGAGCCCTGGCCGAGTTCGTCTGCGCGCCCGCGTCGGCGATCGTGCCGATCCCCGACCCGGTCGGGTACGGCGCGGCCGCGACCTTGCCGATCTCGGGCGTCACCGCCATTCAAGCGGTGCGCGACGTCGCCCGGGTTCGCGCCGGACAGCGTGTCCTCGTGATCGGCGCCGGCGGCGGGGTCGGGAGCTTCGCGGTGCAGCTGGCCGTCACCGCAGGCGCCACGGTCACGGCCGTGTGCAGCGGGGCGAAGGCAGAGTTCGTGCGCGGCCTGGGCGCATCCGAGGTGATCGACCACACCCAGACCGATATCACCGCGGCCGGCCGCCGATGGGACGCCATCATCGATCTCGCGGGCAACCGCCGGCTCTCCCGGTTACGGTCGATCCTCGCTCCTCGGGGCACCCTCGTGCTCGTCGGCGGTGAGAACGGCGGCGCGATACTCGGTGGCATGGAACGGATGCTCGGCGCCCTCCTGCTCACCAGCGTCACGAGGCAGCGGCTGCGCGGTCTCGCCTCCCGCGAGCGAGCAGCCGATCTCGCTGACCTGGCAGCCCAGGTCGCCGCCGGAACCCTGGCGCCGGCGATCGATACCGGCTACCCCCTCGACCGCGTCGGCGATGCCCTTCGCCACGTGGCCACGGCGCGGGCCCGCGGCAAGGTGCTGGTCGCCCTCTGACCCACCTCGGACCCGCTCACTCCGCCTGCCGCAATCGCACGAGCTCGCGCACCACGTGGTCGACGAGCGCAACCGGTGTCGGCTCCCGCAGTGAGAACTTCACCGTGTCGTTCGCGGCGCGAGTACCCTGTTGCCGACGCACACGGCGAGGTCGACCGGCGACGTCGGGGACGTCACGCCGTGCGCTGGCTGACGACGATGCGCTGGAGCACGGTGTTGACCCAGACCGGCTCGTCGTCCGGAGCACTCGTCGGATCGGCACGCAGCAATCCGGGCCAACCGGCGTAGAAGCCGTCGCCGAGGTCGCTCGCCACGATCCCGGCGCCGCGGGCCGTCACCGCGCCGACGAAGCTGCGGAGCTCCCGCGCCACCACCGCGCCGGCCGGCGGGTCGAGCACGACGACATCGTCCTCACCCACCTCGGGAAGCACCTCGAACAACCCGCGCACCGAGAGCGCCACATCCCGCTCGCGGAGGAGGCGCCCGAGCGCCCGCACTGCGCCGGCATCGTAGGCGACCGTGTCTCTGCCGTACTCGGCGTCGCCGAACAGCGCGAGTGGCTCCCCCGTCACTCCCGGCCGGGCGGTACCGCGCAGGTAGACGAAGCGGGCGGCCCGTTCGGCGGCGGGCATCCGCTGCAGCTCGTCGGCACGGATGTCGCGCACGGCGGCGAACGTCTGCGGATCATGCCCCGCCGCGAGCTCGCGCACTCCCGCCACTACCGCCTCGGCGTCGTCTCGCACGGCATCCCACACCGCGATGACGTCGGCGTTGGGGCTACTCAGCGCAAACCAGGCTTCGGGATGCCGTTGCAGCAGCGCGATGGCCGCGGCGCCGCCATCGAGCAGCGGCACGAAGCAGCCCCGCAGTTCGTCGGGCACCGCATCGGTCAGGAAGCCTGCGGCGCGGCGGCGGTGCGGATCGTCGAGGTAGGGCGACACCTCTCCATCATGCCTCCTGTTGCACGCCCTCTCGCGCCGCCGGCAGCTCGTCGGCGCCGGCACGCAGCCGAGCGAGCTCGCGCACCACGCGGTCGACGAGTGAGTAGGGAACGGGCCGGCGCAGGGAGAACTTCACGGTGTCTTTTGCGGCCCGGAACGGCGCGAGTTCGGCTTCGAGCGGCCCCTCGAACCCGGGGACCGCATAGAGCGCCACGTGCGTCTGCCAGCCCGCGAAGAAGACGAGCGCGCGCTCGCTCGTGCTGTAGGTGGGCATGTGATAGCTGATGCTCTCGACCGCGGTCGGTGCCGCCGCCCGGATGGTGTTGCGCAGCTCAGCGAGCACCGGCTGCACGTCGTCGGGGAAGGAGTCGATGTAGTCGTCGACCGACGCGAACCGCTGTTCGACCATCAGAGCCCCTGAACCAGTCCGCCGTCGATGGTGATGTTCGCGCCCGTGAGGTTCGCGGCCCGGTCGCTGGCGAGGAACACCACGAGATCGGCCACCTCCTCCGGATGGGTGAACCGCCGCGTCGCCGCACCCGCAACCGCGGCACTGGCCACGTCTTCCGGGGCGAGTCCGCTGGCTCGTGACACGGTCTCGGCCACGCCCCCGCCGCCCAACCACAGATCGGTCTCCACCGGCCCCGGACTCACGCAGTTCACCCGGATGCCCTGCGGGCCGTACTCCTTCGACAGCGACTTCATGACGTTGAGGAGGCCTGCCTTGCCGGCGCTGTAGTCGATGACCGCAGGATCCGGCAGCAGCGCGTTGACCGACGCCACCGTGACGACGTTGCCCCGGCCGGCGGACAGCATGCCGGGAAGCACCGCCCTCGTGGTCCGCACCGCGGCCAGAAGGTTGAGGGTCAGCGAGCGCAACCAGTCGTCGTCGCTCACCGACAGGAATCCGTCGACCCTGGTGGTCGCTGCCCCGACATTGTTGACCAGCACATCGACACCGCCCGCGGCCGCCACGAGCGCTGCCGGCCCATCGGGGGCGGCGAGATCGGCGCTGACGAAGCGCACCGATCCGCTCCCGATGAGCGCGTCGAGCTCGGCCGACGACGATCGCGCACCCGCCACCACGAACGCACCCGCGTCGACCAGACCTCGGGTGATCGCCAAGCCGATGCCTTTGCTGGCTCCGGTGACCAGAGCCGTCTTGCCTTCGAGATCGCGCATCCCATCTCCCCTTTCGGCCCGCGACTTGCAGGTTGGCTCCGACGGTAGTGGAGCCGCCGCTGCCGGGCCAGACCCCGAACAGAATGGGGACGGATCAGGAATTGCCGCCGGCTGTGCAGTAGTGGATGCTTGGGGCATGGCAAACGAAACCGCGATCCGCCCCGAGGTCCCGCCGTCCGGCACCGGTTGCGTCGAGTGCACCGACACGGGCGGCTGGTGGTTCCACCTCCGCCGGTGCGCCGAGTGCGGGCACATCGGCTGCTGCGACTCCTCGGTGAGCCAGCACGCGCGGCGCCATGCCGAACAGACCGGCCACCCGATCATCCAGTCCTTCGAACCCGGCGAGGACTGGTACTGGGACTACGAATCCGCCGACTACGCGACGGGCCCCACGCTGGCGGCCCCGGATGCGCATCCGATCGACCAGCCGGCTCCCGGCCCCGCCGGTGCCGTGCCGGCCGATTGGCGCGAACGACTCAACTGAGCGCCGCGCCGCACCGGCTCAGGCGCCGGGCTCGTCGAAGTAGGACACGTGCACCTCGTTGCGTTCCCGAGCCGCGGCGGCCCGTTCCTGCCGAAGCCGCTCGGCGCGCTCCTGCCGTTCGCGCAGCGCTTCCGGGTCGACCTCCACGCGGCGCACGCTGAGCGCCCCCTTGGTGGCCGGGCTCGCCTTGGCCGCCGCCGGGCGGGACGGCCGGGGCGACCCGCCGGCGGAGCGCGTGCGCGGACCCGCGGCCGCGCGCGGCGCCGGCACCACCGGCGCCTGCCCGCTGCCGGGACAGCGCATACCCGTCTTGTCCTCGTGCTGGATCAGGGTCTGGGATACCAGCCCCACAGCGACCGATCTTCCGCAGACCGGGCATTTCGTTCCTGCACTGCTGGCCATGGTGGTGTTCGACCCTTCCGATCGGCTGATTGCGGCGTCCCCCGGGATTCGATTTTCGCACGGAAGCGCGGTGCTCAGAACCGCCCACGGTAAGGTCGGCAGCATGCCATTGCAGGGAGAGTACGAACCAGGGACGTCCGACTGGGCGCGAAAGCAGCTCGAGACCTACGAGAGCTCGGGTGGAACGGCAGGCACGACGCTCCGCGGAATGCCGGTCATCATCCTCACCTCGGTGGGGGCGAAGACGGGGAAGCTCCGCAAGACCCCGCTGATGCGCGTGGAGCACGACGGGCGATACGCCGTCGTCGCCTCCCTCGGCGGGGCCCCGAAGCATCCGGTCTGGTACTTCAACCTGGTCGCGAACCCCCACGTCGAGCTGCAGGACGGCCCGGTCAAGCGCGACTACGTCGCCCGCGAGGTGACGGGCGACGAGAAGGCCCTCTGGTGGGAGCGCGCCGTGGCCGCCTACCCCGATTACGCCGACTACCAGGCCAAGACCGACCGGGAGATCCCGGTCTTCGTGCTGGACCCCGTCGACGTGCTCTGAGGCCACCCGCCACCCGACCGCGAGCGGACTCAGGCCTCGCCGAAACCGCTCTCGATGAGATCGGCCAGCGCGTTCACGGCCTCCTCGCCCGCCGGGTCGTCGCTCGCCACCTCCACGGTCGAGCCGCGCGTGAGGCCCATCGACATGATGCCGAGCAGGCTCTTGGCGTCTTTGCCGTTCACGGTGACCTTCACCGGGAAGGTGCCCGCGAGCTTCACGAACTCCGCCGCCGGCCGCGCGTGCAGGCCGTCCTTGTTGACGATGGTCACCGTGCGCGTCAGGCCTCCGGATGCGCGGGGCTCCGCTTCGGGCCCGGCGCCGGCCGGGGCGGGCGCACCCGCCGCCGACTCCGCCGCGGCCACCACTCCCGCCAGGTCTCCCCCGGTCTCCGCTGCCACCGCCGCGGCGACTCCACCCTCCACGAGGGGCGCATCGACGATCCGCACCCGCTCCCTGACTTCGTCGTCGAGGAAGTCGAGCGCGGTCTCGGCGGTCAGGATGGCCGAGCCCAGGTCGCACAACACCACGACTCCGGAGCCCGAGTCGGCCTCGGCGATCGCCGCGCTCACCTTCTCGAAGCTCGTGCCGATGCCGCCCTCGTCGGTTCCACCGGCGGCGACGAGCGTGGCTCCGCTCGCCATCTGCCCGGCCAGCTCGATTAGGCCGTCGGCGATCTTGGCGCTGTGCGAGACGAAGACCAGCCCGACCTTGCCCGGCGTGCCCGCCACGCTAGGCGACCGTTCCGGCGCTGCCGCTCGCCGCATCCGCTGCTGCGCGCAGGATGAGCGCCGACGACTGCGCGCCCGGGTCGCGATGCCCGATGGCTCGCTCGCCCAGGTAGCTCGCCCGCCCCTTTCGTGCGACCAGCGGCTCGGTGGCGACCGCACCGGCCTCGGCCGCGGTGGCGGCGGCGTCGAGGATCTCGGCCTCGGACTTGCCCTCGGCCAGCGCCGCCCCGGCGGCGTCGACCGCCGGGGTCCAGGCGTCGATCATCGTCTTGTCACCGGGCTCTGCCTTGCCGCGCAGCACGATGCCGTCGCGCGCCGCCGTCAGCAGCGCCACGAGCGCAGCACCATCGAGCTCCTGCTCGGCCCCGACCGCTCCGGCGGCCTTGAGGTAGGCGGTGCCGTAGAGCGGCCCGGAGGCTCCGCCGACCGTGGAGATCAACGTGGTCGCCACGAGCTTGAGGGCATCACCGGGAGCGGCGTCCGGAGGCAGGTCGTCGAGCTTGGCCAGCACGGCCGTGTACCCACGATCGAGGTTCTCGCCGTGGTCGCCGTCGCCGATCGCCCGGTCGAGAGTGACCAGCTCGACCCTGTGCTCCGACACGACCCGCGCACTCTCGCGAATCCAATCCGTCGCCCACGTGATGCCCACACTCATGCGTCTACCTTCTACCTTCCCCAGCGCAGCGCTGCGGTCTGAACGGGCGCGTCGTACAGTTCGGTGAGCTCGTCGTCGAGCCTCAGCACACTGATCGAGGTGCCCTGCATCTCGAGCGACGTCACGAAG
>BADC01000759.1 GCA_000333435.1 Corynebacterium-like bacterium B27
GAGCGCCCGGTCGGGGGCCGACAACCCAGGTGCGGCGAAGGATGTCGGTACCGCTCGCGGGCATACGATCGGTCGCCAGCGCTCGGTCGAGGTCGAGCTCGCGCCCGAGAGAATCGATCGGGCGAATCAAGGCCGGCCCGGCGTCGAGAGCGCCACATAGAGGTCGGCCAGCGGCAGGAACTCCTGCGAGTACGGCCCCTCGAAGCTCATCAGCAGCCGTTCGGCGGTGCGCCGGTCGCCCGCGTCGAGCGCGGCGCGCACCTCGGCGAGCCGCGCCGGCCCCGCCCCGGCGGCGAGCACCGCGTCAAGCGCCCGAGCGGGCCCGGCTGGCGTGCCCGACCAGACCGTCGAGTCGTTCAGCTGCACGCGACCCGTGGCCCCACCCAGCACCATGGCGCCGATGCGCCCGTTGCCGAGCGGCATGGCCTCGGTGAAATCGGCCGCCGCGGCGGGCCAGAACAATCGCAGGGTACCGGGGTCGGTGTCGTCGAAGGCGTCGCGCCGCGACATCCGCTCGCTCATTTGATGCCCGTGAAGCCGATGGAGTTCACGATGCGCTTGCCGAACACCATGAAGAGCACCAGCATCGGGAGCGCGGCCACCAGGGTCGCGGCCATGAGGCCGGCCCAGTCGGGTGCCGCCTGCGGCGACGACTGCTTGAACACCGCGAGCGCGAGCGTGAGCGGCTGCACGCTGTCGTCGCTCGTGACGAGCAGGGGCCAGAAGTAGTCGTTCCAGGCCGTGATGAACCCGAGGATCGACAGCGTGATGATGGGCCCCGACGACATCGGCAGGGTGATCTGGAAGAACACCCGGATGCGCCCGGCGCCGTCGAGCAGTGCCGCCTCCTCGGTCTCGGTGCTGAGCCCGAGCATGAACTGCCGCAGGAAGAAGATGTTGAACGCCGAGAAGAGCGCGGTGGGCAAGATCATGCCCGCGAAGGTGTTGAGGAGCCCGAGCTCTTTCACCAGCACGAAGTTCGGCAGCAGCGTGAGGATGCCCGGCACCATCAACGCGGTGAGGAAGAGGCTGAACATCAGCTCCCGGCCGCGCCAGCGCAGTCGGGCGAAGGCGTANGCGGCGAGCGCCGAGAAGAACACGATCAGCACCGTCGAGAGGGTGGCGTAGATGACCGAGTTCAGCAGGAAGTGCCCGATCTCGATCGATGCTCC
>BADC01000758.1 GCA_000333435.1 Corynebacterium-like bacterium B27
ATTCCGAATACCGCAAGCGACAGGCCGATCATCGTCGCGCTCCAGCGAAAGCGGTCCTCGCCGAAAATGACCCAGAGCGCTGCCGGCACCTGTCCTACGAGTTGCATGATAAAGAAGACAGTCATAAGTGCGGCGACGATAGTCATGCCCCGCGCCCACCGGAAGGAGCTGACTGGGTTGAAGGCTCTCAAGGGCATCGGTCGACGCTCTCCCTTATGCGACTACTCAAATGGACACTCGCCTCGTCGAACGACCCGCATTCCGCCTCGTGGGGCACGCCGCCCGTGTGCCGCTCATCCACCACGGGGTCAACCCGCACATCGCGGCCTTCATCGGCTCGCTGCCGGCAGCCGAGCACGACCGGCTCAAGGCGCTGAGCGCCACCGAGCCCGCTGGGCTGCTGCAGGTGAGCGCGGATGTGGATGCGGACTACCGCGAGGGTACGGAGCTCACCTACCTGCACGGCGTCGCGGTCGACGCCGAAACCGCCGTGCCCGCTGACCTCGACACCATCGACGTCCCGGCCGGGACCTGGGCCGTCTTCCGCACGGCGGGGGAGTACCCCGCAGCGTTGCAGACGATGTGGGCGGCGACGGCGACGGAATGGTTCCCGTCGAATCCGTGGCGGTTGCGCGAAGGTCCGTCGATCGTGTCGGTGCTGGAGCGGGCGGCGGACTTCTCGACCGCCACCTGCGAGCTTTGGCTGCCCGTCGAGCGAGCCTGACAGCGCCGGTTGTCAAGCCACCGGCGGCGTGACCCGCCTCGCCGTACGGTGGGGGCCACATCACCACGACGGAAGGAACGATCGATGGATCTCGGAACACTCGGCGGCTACCGGCTCCCCACGGCACTGCGCGAGGCCTACGGCGTCGCCACCGCACAAGAGCTGGCCGACCAGGTCGGTGTCACCAAACGGCCGACCCCCGACCTCGCCGGCGAAGCGGATGCCGCCTACCGCGCCCTCAAGCGTGGCGACACCGCTCCGGCCCGAACCCTGCTGATCGACAAGCTCGGCGTCAGCGAGACCTCGGCGGACGCGGCGCTGAGCAAGCTTCCGCCGCTCTAGCCGCCGCGGCCGGTCGCCGACCGGGCACGCGAACCCCCGACGCCCCCAAATGTGGGGGCGTCGGTGCGAACGGGCCGTCTGCCACACTCGTCATGTCCCTGCTACGAGAACCGAGGATGCCCGTGCCCCACCTGTCCCGCCTCCGCACTGTCCTCACCGCTTCCCTCGCCACCGCCGCGACGCTCGCGGCCGTCGTGGCGCTGCCCGCCGCATCCGCCACCGCCGACGGGTTCGACGGCTACGTGGTGAACGGCCAGCTGCAGTTCGAGTGGACCTGCAACAACACCACCGCCACCTTCACCTGGAAGGCGCCCGAGGTGCAGTTCGAGTCGAGCGCGCAGGGCGGATTCGTGCTCAACGACGCACCCATCGGCCGCACCACGACGACCTACCACTCCGGGAGCTACGCGCCGTTCGCGGCGACGGTGACGATTCCCGTCGCCTCCTACCCGAAGCACGTCGAGGTGGGCTACTGGATCGGCTACTCCGCCGACGACCGCGCCTTCACCTACCCGGGCTTCGACCTCCCGACCACCTGCGGCACGGGCGGCGGCAGCCCCGTCACCAACCGCATCGCCGGCGCCGACCGCTACGAGGTCGCCGTCAACATCGCCGACCAGGCCTACCCCACGACCGCCGGCGTCGTGTACGTGGCCACCGGCGCGAACTACCCCGACGCGCTGAGCGCCGGCCCCGCCGCAGCGTTAGGCAAAGGGCCCCTGCTGCTCACCGACACCACACCCTCATCCCGAGCGTGAAGGCGAAGATCGAGTCGCTGAACCCCGCCGAGATCGTGGTGGTCGGCGGCGTCAACTCCGTCTCGGCGGCGGTGTTCGACGAGCTCAAGGGCATCCAGCCGAACACCGTCCGCCAGGGCGGAGCTGACCGGTACGAGGCGTCGCGCAACCTGGTGGAGTCGGCGTTCCCCGACGGCGCTGCCACCGTCTACGTCGCCACCGGCGCGAACTTCCCCGACGCCCTGAGCGCCGGTGCGGCCGCCGCCACGCTGCAGGGGGCGGTGCTGCTCGTCAACGGCTCAGCATCCGCGCCGGACGCCGCGACCATCGCCACCCTCACCGAACTCGGCACGACCCACATCGTCATCGCCGGCGGCCCCAACTCGGTGAGCCCCGGCGTCGAGGACGGCCTCCGCGACATCCCCGGTGTCTCCTCGGTGGTGCGTGAGGGCGGCGCCGACCGCTTCGCCGCATCCGTGAACATCAACGCGGCCGCCTTCCCGACGGCGTCGCGGGCGTTCCTGGCCACCGGGTTCAAGTTCCCGGATGCCCTGTCCGGCTCGGCCTTCGCGGGCGCCATCGATGCTCCCCTCTACGTCGCCACCACCGATTGCGTGCCCCAGGGTGTGCTCGCGGCGATGCACGATCAGGGCATCCGCACCGTCACCCTGCTCGGCGGCACGGCCACCCTCACCCAGGCCGTGGAGGCCCTCACCCCCTGCACCTTCTGAGCGTCGGGTCGGCTACGCGTCGGTCGGGGCGTGACGCTCGAGGAACTCGAAGACTTCCGTGGTGTCGACGCCCGTGAAGCCGGTCGTGGGCATCGCCGCCAGGAGGGAGGAGTTGAGCCGGGCCGACGGATGCGCGTGCCCGGCCCAGGCGGCCGCGAGCGACGCCGGCGGGCGGCGGCAGCACGACTCGTCGGGGCAGGTGGAGGTGAAGCGGTTCGCCGTGTCGCGGCCGCGGAACCACTTCGCGTGCGCGAACGCCGTGCCCACCGACACCGAGAACTGGCCGGTCGACCCGGCCTGGATGCGCGAGGTGCACCAGTAGGTGCCCGTCGGCTTGTCGGTGTACTGGTGGTAGGGACTGAACCGGTCCTCCACATCGAACACCCGCCGTGCACTCCAGTAGCGGCACACGGGCTGGCCCTCGACGGAGCCCAGCGCATCCGTCGGGAACGCCACGTTGTCGTTCTCGTAGGCCTTCGAGAGCGTGCCGTTCTCGTGCACCTTCAGGAAGTGCACCGGGATGTCGAGATGGTGCGTCGCGAGGTTCGTGAAGCGGTGTGCCGCGGTCTCGTAGCTCACGCCGAAGGCGTCGCGGAGGTCTTCGACCGAGAGCTCGCGCGCCTCCTTCGCCTGGCGCAGGATGTCGACCGCCCCCGCCTCCGGCACGAGCAGCGCTGCCGCGAGGTAGTTCGTCTCGACCCGCTGCTGCAAGAACTCGGCGTAGTCGGCGGGCTCGCCGTGCTCGAGCACGTGCGAGGCCAGCGCTTGCAGCACGACCGAGCGCGGGTCGGCATCCGGTGACTGGCCGAGCGGCACGTAGATGCGGCCGTTGCGGAGGTCGGTGACCGAGCGCGTCGAGCCGGGGAGGTCGCCCACGTAGTGCAGCGTGAAGCCGAGGTGCGAGGCCAGGTCGGAGGCCAGGCGCTGTGAGAGCGGGCCCCCGCTGTGCCCCACCGCCGCGTGCAGTTCTGCGGCGGTGGCCTCGAGCTCGGCGAAGTAGTTCGCGCGTGCCCGCATCGCCTTGCGCAGCTGGGTGTTGGCCCGGCGCGCCTCTTCGGGTGTGGCGGCGCGCTCGTTGTGCACGCGCTCGAGCTCGCGGTGCAGCCCGAGGATGGTCTCGATCGCCTCATCGCTGAGCGACTTGCGCACGGGGAGGGCCGGCAGGCCGAGCGACGCGAACATCGGCCCGCGCTGCGCCCGTTCGAGTGCGATCTCGAGCGCTGCGCGCCGCGAGGGCGGCTCGGCCGAGAGCAGCTGGTCGACGCTGATGTCGAACACCCGCGCGAACCGCTGCAGCTCGCCGAGCTTCAGCTCGCGCTTGCCGTTCTCGATCACCGACACCTGAGAGGGCGCGCGACCGATGGCGGCGCCGAGGTCGTCGAGCGTGAGCCCGCGGTCGGAACGGAGCTGGCGGATGCGGCGGCCGATGGTGAGCGAATCGAGCATGTAGTCATCATCGACGGGCCCGGTGAGCGATGGGGGCATGCCGGAAGTCTCTCACCTCCGGTTCTTCAAGAAAACAGAAGAACGCAAAAAATTCTGTCGTGGGAGTCGGTGAAGAAGCATTGCGCGGCCCGGATAGTCGAAGGCAGACAGCAATTCCACGGCAGAGGAGCCACCATGACGAACCGACCCGGAGACCAGACCCAGACCGCCGCAGACCTCGAGCGGGAATGGAAGACGGATGCGCGCTGGAACGGCATCGAGCGCGACTACAGCGCGGAGGACGTCATCGCCCTCCGTGGTCGCGTGCAGGAGGAGCACACCCTCGCCCGCCGCGGTGCCGAGCGGCTCTGGCAGCTCATCCACACCGAGGAGTGGGTGCCGGCCCTCGGCGCCCTCACCGGCAACCAGGCCGTGCAGCAGGTGCGCGCCGGGCTGAAGGCCATCTACCTCTCGGGCTGGCAGGTCGCCGCCGACGCCAACCTCAGCGGCCAGACCTACCCCGACCAGAGCCTCTACCCCGCGAACTCGGTGCCTTCGGTGGTGCGCCGCATCAACAACGCGCTGGTCCGGGCCGACCAGATCGAGGCATCCGAAGGCCTGCCCGAGCGGGAGTGGCTGGCGCCGATCGTCGCGGACGCCGAAGCCGGGTTCGGCGGGCCGCTCAACGCCTACGAGCTGATGAGCTCAATGATCGCGGCCGGCGCCGCGGGGGTGCACTGGGAAGACCAGCTGGCCAGCGAGAAGAAGTGCGGGCACATGGGAGGCAAGGTGCTCATCCCGACCTCGCAGCACATCCGCACGCTGAACGCCGCCCGGCTCGCCGCCGACGTCGCCGGGGTGCCCACGATCATCATCGCCCGCACCGACTCGCTCGCCGCCAACCTCATCACGAGCGACGTCGACGAGCGCGACCGGCCCTTCCTCGACGGCACCCGCACGCCGGAGGGCTTCTACGGCACCACGCCGGGCATCGAGACCGTGCTGGCGCGGGGGCTCGCCTACGCACCCTATGCCGACCTGCTCTGGGTCGAGAGCTCCGAGCCCGACATCGAGCTCGCGCGACGGTTCGCCGAGGTCATCCACGCCGAGTTCCCCGGCAAGCTGCTCGCCTACAACTGCTCACCGTCTTTCAACTGGAAGTCGAAGCTCGACGACGAGCAGATCGCGAGCTTCCAGCGCGAACTCGCGGCGATGGGCTACGCCTTCCAGTTCATCACCCTCGCGGGCTTCCACGCCCTCAACCACTCCATGTACACCCTCGCCCGCGGCTACGGCGAGCGGCACATGAGCGCCTACGTCGAGCTGCAGGAGGCCGAATTCGCCTCCGAGGCCGACGGCTACACCGCCACGCGCCACCAGCGCGAGGTCGGTACCGGCTATTTCGACCGAATCGCCACGGCCCTGAACCCCGCGAGCGCAACCCTCGCGCTCGTCGGGTCGACCGAATCCGAGCAGTTCCACTGAGCCGGCACCGCTCAGCCGCCGATTCATCGATTGAAAGGCCTGTCATGACCACCCACACCACACCCACCGCCATCACCGTGAACGCCGAGCACGGCGAGCGGTTCGACGAGATCCTCACCCCCGAGGCGCTCGCCTTCGTCGCCCGCCTGCACGACCAGTTCGCCGGCCGGCGCCAGGAACGCTTGAACGACCGGATGCTCCGCCGCAAGTCGGTCGAGAACGGCCGTGACCTGCGGTTCCTGCCCGAGACCGCCGCGATCCGCGAGAACACCGAGTGGCGCGTCGCCGGCGCCGGCCCCGGTCTCGAAGACCGCCGGGTCGAGATCACCGGGCCGACCGACCGCAAGATGACCGTCAACGCCCTGAACTCCGGGGCGAAGGCGTGGCTCGCCGATCTCGAGGACGCCACGAGCCCCACCTGGCAGAACGTCATCGAAGGCCAGATCAACCTGTTCGACGCCATCCGCGGGCAGGTCGACTTCACGAGCGCCGAAGGCAAGGAGTACCGCGTCGGGGCGCAGACGCCCACCATCATCCTGCGGCCGCGCGGGTGGCACCTGGTCGAGAAGCACCTCGGCTACCGCGACCGCTCCGGCTACACGCGCGCCGCATCCGCGAGCCTGGTCGACTTCGGGCTGTACTTCTTCCACAACGCCAAGGAGCTCATCGCGAACGGGCGCGGGCCGTACTTCTACCTGCCGAAGCTCGAGAACCACCTCGAGGCCCGGCTGTGGGACGACGTGTTCACCTTCTCAGAGAACGCGCTCGGCATCCCGCGCGGCACCATCCGGGCGACGGTGCTGATCGAGACGATCACGGCCGCCTACGAGATGGACGAGATCCTCTACGAGCTGCGCGACCACTGCGCGGGGCTGAACGCGGGCCGGTGGGACTACATCTTCTCGATCATCAAGACGTTCCGCGACCGCGGCCGCAGCTACGTCTTCCCCGACCGGTCGCAGATCACCATGACGGTGCCGTTCATGCGCGCCTACACCGACCTGCTCGTGCAGACCTGCCACAAGCGCGGGGCGCACGCCATCGGCGGCATGAGTGCGTTCATCCCGAACCGGCGCGACCCGGAGGCGACGGCCATCGCCCTGGCGAAGGTGGGCGAGGACAAGCGGCGCGAGGCCGGCGACGGGTTCGACGGCACCTGGGTCGCGCATCCGGATCTCATCGCCACCGCCCGCGCCGAGTTCGACGCCGTGCTCGGCGAGGCGCCGAACCAGCTCGACCGGCAACGGCCCGAGGTGCACGTCACCGCTGGTGAGCTCGTCGACCTCAGCGCGCTCGAACCGCGGGTGACGGATGCCGGGGTGCGGTCGAACGTGTCGGTCGCGCTGCGGTACATCGAGAGCTGGTTGCGCGGAACGGGTGCCGCGGCGATCGACGGGTTGATGGAGGATGCTGCGACCGCCGAGATCTCGCGGTCGCAGCTGTGGCAGTGGATCCACCAGGGCACCGTGACCGCGGAAGGCACCCGCATCACCCGGGAGTACGTGCTCGACGTGCTGCACGAGGAGTTGCGCGGGCTGGAGCGCTCGCTCGCCGACCGCTTCGACGACGCCGAGAACATCCTGCGGCTCGTGGCGTTGGAGGACGAGTTCCCGACGTTCCTCACCATTCCGGCGTACGCGCACTACCTGGTCGACGTGGCGCCCGCGCCCGCGGCTGCCACCGCTCCCGCTCCCGCTCGGGAGGCGGTCGCGGCCTAGCGGTCGGGTTCTCCAATCGAAACGGCCACCGTGCGCTCCTGGCGCACCGGTGGCCGTTTCGTTTGGAGAACTCCGGCGCCGAGCGGCTCTCGCGTCGTCCATAATTGCGTTCTATGGACGGCGATACCGTGGGCACGATCGTGTGGGTGGTCTCGTTCGTCGTGGTGACGGTCGCGGTGACGGGGCTGTCGCGGCGCGTGGGCTGGTCGGCGCCGGTCGTGCTGGTGCTCGTGGGGGCACTGGTCTCGTTCATCCCGGGTGTGCCGAGCATCGCGGTCGAACCCGATCTCATCCTCTACGGACTGCTTTCCCCGCTGCTATTC
>BADC01000757.1 GCA_000333435.1 Corynebacterium-like bacterium B27
CGTCTCCATCCTCCAGCAACTCGCCCGTGTCAACGGAGTACCAGTTCTGCGTGTCGACTGTCACTCGCACAACTCGCGAATCGGCGTCATACGAGTTCTTGATGAGCTCGGATAGAGCTTGAGCGTCGTCGCTGATGAGGTCTTCGCCGAGCTTGAACAGCACCGACGGATGTACGTCGAAATGCATGACGGTCTGCTGCTCATTGCTCGTGCTGGTGGCTAGCGGATCGTTCGACACTGAGGTTCCCGTCGTTTGGCGCAGTTACTCTGCTGATTCTTATCATGGCGTTACACCACGGGTTGTCAGACCCGGCCTCTCCATCTGAAGACCGTGGGCGTTCTTAGATATCGGCGAGATCCACTGCGTCCCGTTTCTTGGAGGTCAGTTGACGCTGCCAACGGACCAGGTCCTCGGCTGCTGCCCGAGTCAGCAGGGTTTTCGCCACCTCGTCTATGGTCGCACCTGGCTGGTGCCGGTAGCTGACGCGCTGCCAGCGAGACGGATGCGCGGGGAGGCCTCCGAACGTCCACAGCCGCGCGGGCAGGTCGGTGAGCTCTCCGCTCAACCACTGTAACTGTTCGCGAAAAGGAGTGCGGGCGGCGCCCGTGGGTAGTTGCAGCCCATAGCCGAGAAGGACATCAGTGGGTTCAGCCGACAAGGCGGCGCGGATGCCGTTGCGCCCCGCCTCCCAGATAGCGGGATCTCCGGGGTCGTTGTTCAGCTGCTTCACGTTCGCCAGGGGCGTTGGGAATACATTCGTGACGGAACTGGTAGAGCACCCCAGCGCCCTTCGTGCGCTGTCCACGCGGCTTAAGGTGGGTGAGCCATCAGTGGTCGGGAGGCTGTGAAGAATCGCGACGAGGTGCCCAGGCATCGACTTCAGTATGACGGGTACGGGTCTCAAGTCAGGTCCCGTACGCTGCAGCATCGATTTGCGCAGCACTCTCAGCCGACGTATGCGCCCCACCCGCACGCGGCCCGTCGGGACAGAGACGTCTTGTTGTCGGAACGCCTCGTTGACAGTGTGGATACCGGCAACTCTTCGAACACCCGCGAAATGTCGTGTCCTGCACGGCTCCAACGTGGAAGGACCGAAGCGCCCGATCAAGCCTTCGGGAGTGTAGTGGCCGGCTAAGGGTTCTTCAGTCAGGCCGCCATCTCCGTGGCACTCACGGTCCGCCGTCCTGCAGCGCCTCACCGGGCGAGGCGCGGAGTCCCGGCGATTGGTCAGTCGAGCCGCTATCTCGGCTCAGTGAGAAGTGAAATTGGGTCGCCTCCTACGAGGAACGCGATGCGTTCGACTGAACGAAGCGTGAGGTTCCGCTCGCCTCGTTCAACCCCGCCGAGGTAGGTGCGGTGATAGCCGAGCTTGTCGGCGAAGTCTTCCTGGCTCATGCCCTGACTTTCGCGCAGGCGGCGGAGGTTGCGGCCGAGGGTCTTTTGCAGTTCGCCTTCCATCTCAATGAGAGTCGCGGAATGATACTTGAAGGTCTACATACTTATGAGTATCATTTTGAGCAACGAATGGAGGCTTCGCGTGAGGTTCAAGAACAGATTGCGTCGGTGTCGGCACTGCGGCATCCGGGTGCCCGCTGATGGGATGCGGTACGACCGGTTGGCCTGCTCGGAGGAATGCGCCAATGAGATCTGGATCAGGGAGCATTCGGAGGCGGTCGCTGAGTGCTGCGAAGGGTTTCCCGGCGAGGAGGTGGAGTCGTATGTTCTCGCGGGTTGAGGTGCGCGGATGCGTGTCGAGTGAACCGTTCGTTGGGGAAGGGCCGGCCGGGGAAGTGGTTGCGTTCCTGGTGTCCGACGATGTTGACGCGGGTCGTACGGAGCCGACGTGCGAGATCATCTGTGAGGGTGCCCTCGCGGATCATGCTCTCGCGTGCGTGGTTGAGGGTGGGCGAGTCGTGGTGACGGGTGCGCTTCGTGCATCTCAACCGCCGGGGCTTGAAGGCAGTGACCTGTGTGTGCTGCGAGTCGAGGCTCAGACGATCGAGCGCGCCTAATATGCGCTGAGCGCTCGCGTTCGTATCGGAGTGCCGCGGATCTGATGAGTGGCCACCGGCGTCGCGGCATCCGGAGGGCTACTCGGCTCTGCGTCGTCGGCTGCCCGCTTCAAATCGTCGATGTTGATACCCGGAAGGTGCGGCCGGGGCCTGTCGATGGAAGCATCCGGATCGTCGGCGTGCTGGAGGCTCGGGAGCCGAACGGATACTGCCCTGGGAGTGAATCGCAACGCTCGCGGCACTAGCGCGTGATGCTCGCAATGATGGTCTGCTCGCCTCGGTCCATATGCACTTGGGATATCCGTGACGCCGGATATGGAGGGCGACGGGTGTCTGGCTCCCATTCGGCAACGGGTGCGCTCACAAACTGGAGAGGCTGTGGGTTCTCGAAGGCGGCTGCGACCTGCTCGGCCGTCAGCTCCTCTCGTACCGCGTCCTTCAAGGGTTGCAAGGCGGCGGTGAGGTGGCCAATGACACGACGTAGCATCTCGGTGAACTCAGCGAGGAATGAGCGCGGCATCGGCGAGTCAATGGTGATTCCGCTCACCTGTTGAATCGTGATTGTGCCGTCCGGCTCTTTCTGCAGATCGAGCACCGGTTTCGTGATGGTCATGCCGTTCTCCGAATGCGCAGCGTATCGGTTTCGGATGACCTTCAGCCGGGCGGTCAGTTCAATGTCGGCGTCGGACAGCTCGACGAACGTCGCGAGGTCCGGGCGCGAGTTCGAACCGTAGGTGCGCCCGTACGCAACGACGGCGTACACACGCAGGTGGCGCGCGATGTCGTCGTCGTTGGTGCCGTCCGCGGATTCGAGTGCGCTCAACGCTTGCCTTAGGTCGTGCATGTGACTCGCCGCGTTGATGAATAGGCGAACTGCTGGGGAATCTGGCGCTATCGTCTGCACCTGCCCGAGACCAGCGCTCATCGCGTCGTACGCTTCAGCGCGCGCGTAGTCCTCGGTGTCGGCAATACCGGCGATGCGTTGCAGTTCGCCGCCGTCGAGGGGCCGATAAACCAGCAGCGCCATGAACTTGCCTCTCTCGCGCAGCTCTGAAGGCGTGGGCACCACGACCGGCTGGGTGCTCTCGCCTGGTCCTAGGCCTTCTTCGTCCATGCGCCAACCGTATCGGAAGCGCGTCGAGCCTTTCGTGGGGTCGTCGTCGATAGGTTGACGGAGTGAACGTCGCGAAGTATCACCACATAAATCCACAGTTCGTCCTGCGGCGTTTCGCCACCACGGGCGAGTGGCTGAGGGTCATTCGTCTGCCAGAACGAACGGGCTACTCGTCACGGGTTGAGAAAACCGGTGGGGAGAACCACCTCTATTCGATACCTGAGCACCCGAGCGGGCCGGACGTATTCGAGAAGCGACTCGGTGCGGGAATCGAGGGAGAGATGGCAGGCATCCTCGAGCGTGTCGTCGGGGGCGAGTGGCCGCTCTCGTTAGCTGACCGAGACACGGTCGCGGAGTTCGTAACGTTGCAAATGCTGCGCGGACCGGAGCGGCGCAGCCAGATGGAGGCGGCAGCGGGCGAGATTTTCTCAAAGGCGGCAGTGCAACTGGGAAGAGAAGACTTCGGGAGGTGGGCATCCGACACCACCGGACGAACCCTCAGCGCGGACGAAATTGAAGAATGGTGGTCCGTCATCACTAGCCCAAACGGCTTCACGCTTCCGCAAACAGCGCGCGACCATATCGAGATGATGGGTGAGACGACCGGCGAGGTCGCAGGATTCCTCGGATACCGTCCGTGGACGCTCGTCCGGTTCACTAGCCGTTCGCTCATCACGTGCGACGCTCCGGTTTCGCTGGTGGCACATCAGCAATCCGGACCCTGGATGGGCGTCGGTGTCCAAAATGCCCGGCTCGTGCTGTATCCGATGACTCGCGAGATCGCACTCGTCATGCGCGACCCCTTCGACGCCCGCCACCCGACGGGCGACCTTGAAGCCCTCAATGAGATGACGCGGTCCGGTGCACTCGACGATGAGTCGGTAGGTACGGCATTAGAGGAGCGGCTGATCAACGAATGCACAGCAGCTAACGCAGTGAACAACATCTATCACCACCCAGATGACGCGCAGTTCGTTCCATCGGGATACCGCGAGAAGCAGTATTGAGGGTGAAATCCCGTCGTGTGCGCGGGATTTCCAAGTTGGTGTTCGCTCGCGCTGTGCCTTCTAACGTTGCGGTCGCCCGTCACGGCCGGACGATGGTCGGGTGCCGCATATTCGACGCCGCCGATGTCCCCACCCATCGGCGGCAGGCGCCGTGAATGTAGGCGAGGTGGTTTGTTGGGGGACTGGCGCTGATTCGGCCGCTCTACCGGACGAGTCGAACCTCGCTTGCCGCTCCCGGCGCTCACGTGATGTTGCGATAATCCTCACTATGAATCCAAGCGACCCAATTGCCACGGTGGTTCTGCCCATCCTCATCGCGGTCGTGGGCGTGGGCGGAATTCTCGCAGGTGCGTTAGTCAGTGCTAGATCCGCGATTCGCACCCGCGCCGTTGACGCCACCTCCGCGAACATTGCTGAGCTCCGCTCCTTTAATGTGCGAGTGAGCATCGCGATGAGCGACGTCGTCAATGCTCTGAACCGGGTGATTCATGTGCTGGAAGTGGGACGTGATCGCCAGCGCGGGCCAGCGGAATCGAATGCCGACGTCCCGCCCCGGCTCGAGTTAGGGGGCGATCTTGTTAGCGAGATGAACGCTTCGCTTGATGACTGGCGGCGCGTCGAGGCGGAGGCCATGTTTGTCGTGCTCTCGGATGTGAATTTGGCAATCCGTGAGTTTGGTCAGGGTCGCGAGAGGGTGGTCGAGGCGATCAATTCAGGTCTCATCGAGGTGGCGCGCACCGAGCTGTCTGCACTATCCGGCCCGGCATCCAGATACGTTCAGATCACGATGCAACTCCAGGGACAGGTCTGGCGACACTCCTTCCTAGAGATGCTGCATTCGCGGCGGCTTCGACGCAGCCTGGGTCGATCTGTGGCGGGCGCTGATGTGGAGTACAAGCGGGCACTCGCTGCTCTTCAAGTGTTTATGAGAGAGCGAGATGATTCGTGAACTGGCGCATGCGGATGAAGGTCGCCGTGCCTGGACTCGATGTGCACTAATCTTTGCGGCCAACGTCAATGTGGCGGCAGTCATCGAGAGTGGTGGCGACCCTGGGCCGTAATCGTCCCGGTCGTCGAGTATTTGGGTCGCCCCCGAATGACCACGCCCGCTGCTTTGCGAGCTGACCCTCGACGATGAGAGTGACGTCCCCGCTATTGCGGAGGCGACAACAAGCGACCTCGCATCTGCATCGATCATGGTGTAGAACCCACCGCAGATTCTTCGCCTCGTTCCAGGCCACCACGATCGTGGGTGGTCTTGTGCTCGCTCATGCCCGCCTCCTGGTGCTCGTGCTGACCAGCGATCGTGCGGGCATTTCGGGGTTGGGCTGGCGGGCTGCATTCTTACTGCGAGGCCGGTCTCGAGACGCTCTATTGAGGCGTCGATGCGCGCCTATGGCGCCGGCGACGGAAATCACTCTTCGATGTGGAGCGTTTGAAGGAGCTTGCCGCGATCGACGTCGAACGCTCGAGCCACGCGATACCAGAATTCAATGCTGCCGCGGCAGGCGGGCTTGTCAGGGTTGCGGCGGGGCTTGCCTGACTCCATGGATTGTTGCCGATTTCCCGGGCCTCCGCTGCGGATTTCCCGTTTAGCTGTCGCCGATTTTCCGAGGTGGGATTGCTAGCGGCATAAGGCGGCGTCCGGCCTCGATGCCGGTGCGCAGGAGGCCATCGTCATCCTGGGGCCGCTGCTCATCGTCATCGGTATCGCGGTCTTCCGCTCCGCATCCGTATGCGCATCCACGTCGCGAGTGCTAGTGCACCGGCGCGGCCTCGAGAGCAACCCGCACCGACTGCGGCTCGCGGCCGAGGAGGGTGCCGAGCAGGGGGTCGACGCCGGCGAAGAAGCCCTCGCGCGCGGCCCGGTACATGCCGAGCGTGAAGCGAGCCATCATCTCCGGCCGCCCGGCCGCGATCTGGGTCGCCACCCAGTCCTCATCGTCCACGACGACGCGCGAGATCGGCCGGCCCACGATCTCGGACGCCATCACCGCGAGGTCGTCGAGCGTGGGCGCGGATCCCGCGGTGAGCGTCGTCGGGCCCTCGTAGGCGCCGTTCGACGCGATGATGATCGCGGCGGCTTCCGCCTCGTCGTCGCGCGAGGTCCACGACACGGGCCCGTCGGCGGGACCCGCCATGACGCCGGTCTCGCGCCAGGGCCCGGTGAGCCAGCTCACGGTGTGGGCGTAGAAGCCGTTACGCAGCGAGGTCCACGCGAGGCCGGAGTCGGCGAGCAGCTGCTCGGTGGCGGCGTGGTCGCGGCCCGGGCCGAACGGAGTGTCCAGCGCGGCGCCCTGGTGGCTGGTGTAGAGGATGCGGCCGACTCCTGCCGAGACGGCGGCATCGATGGCGGTGCGGTGCAGCGCGACCGCGTCGGCCGCCGGGTCGCTGGCGGACACCAGCAGCAGCTGGTCGGCACCGTCGAAGGCCGCGGGGAGTGACGCGGCGTCGGCGTAATCGCCGTAGCGCACCTCGATGCCGAGGTCGCCGAAGCGCCGGCCCTTCGCGACGTCGCGGACGACGACCGCGATCTCGCTGGCAGGCATCCGCTCGAGCAGGTGGTCGACAGTGGCTCCGTTGAGGGGGCCGGTGGCGCCGGTGACGATGATCATGGTTACTCATTTCGTGTTATCGATGGAATCAAGAAGATGGTATCACCGGAAGTTAGTCTGATAACAACCGTGCGGTATCGTTGATACATGGACGATGCCTCCGACTCGCGGCCGAGCATCCGCACGCGCATCATCGATGCCGCAGCTCGGCTGCTTAACGAACAGGGCCCGGCGGCGGTGACCACCCGCGCGGTGGCAGTCGCCGCAGGCGTGCAGCCGCCCGCGATCTACCGCCTCTTCGGCGACAAGGACGGCTTGCTCGAGGCCGTCGCCGAGCACGTGATGACCACCTACGTGGAGGCGAAGGCGGGAATCGTGGATGCGGCCGCCGCCGACGGGGTCGACCCGCTCGACGACCTCCGCGCGGGGTGGCAGACGCAGCTGGAGTTCGGGCTGGCCAATCCGGATGTCTTCCGCCTGCTGAACGAGCCCGGCCGCGCACTGAACTCACCGGCGGCGGCCGCGGGGAGGCGCGTGCTCGAGAAGCGGATACGCCGGGTCGCCGAGTCCGGACGCCTCCGGGTCAGCGAGCAGCGCGCTCTCGGTCTCGTGCAGGTGGGCGGGGTCGGCACGATCCAGACGCTTCTCGCGACGCCGCCGGAGCAGCGCGACCCCGGACTGGGGGAGGCGATGTTCGAGGCAGTCCTGGCCCAGATCCTCACCGACGCCCCCGCGCGCGAAGCCGACGACACGGTTGCGGCGACGGTCGCGTTCCGAGCGATCGCGCCGTCGCTCACGGTGCTGACCGACTCGGAGCGCCGGCTGATGACCGAGTGGCTCGACCGCGCCCTGGCTGCCGATCGCAGTGCGTCGTCGCCTTCGACACCGGGCCATGCGGATGCGCGAACCGCGCTCGGTGCGCCTGACCTGCAGCAGACTGGCTAGTGTGACGAGCACCTCCTACCCGGTCGTCGAGGTTCTGCGCGCCCGGCACACCGGGTACCTGCTGTTCACCTCGCTGCTCGGTCGGCTCCCCGGTGCGATGGCGGCGCTCGCGATCGTGCAGCTCGCGCGGTCGACGAACGGCGACTTCGGGTTCGCGGGGCTCATCACGGCGGTGTACGTCGTGGCGGGGGCGGTGGGCCAGCCGCTGCTCGGACGGCTGATCGACCGCGTCGGGCAGGTGACCGTGCTGGTGGTGAGCGGCATCCTGAGTTTTCTTGCGTTCACCGGCATGGCGCTGGCGCTCGGTTCGCTGCCGGCCTTGGCGGTGGCGCTCGCCGCGGCCGCCGGGGTGTTCACGCCGCCGCTCGAGCCGGCGTTGCGGGCGCTGTGGCCGCGGCTCGTGGCGCCCGGACCGCAGTTGAAGGCGGCATTCAGCCTGGATGCGGGGGCGCAGGAGATCATCTTCATCCTCGGTCCGCTGCTCACGGTGGTCGGGATCGCGGTGTTCGGGCCGGTGGGCAACCTGCTGTTCGCGGGTGGGCTCGGGCTGGTCGGGGCGCTCGCGTTCATCCTGAATCCTGCGCCGCGGGCGGCCTCGGCTCGTCGGCGCGTCGATGTCAGTGCTCAGGCCGGGGTTCGCTCGCCGATCCTCGTTCCGGCGGTCGCGCGGGTTGCCGTGTTCACGTTCGGCATCGGTGTGCCGGTTGGTGCGCTGACGATCGTCGCGACGGCCTCGGAGGCGGCGCGTGCGAGCGACGGACTGGCGGGGTGGATTCTCGCGGTGAACGCGCTCGGGGCGCTGGTGGGGGCGACGGTTGTTGGCATCCGGCCCCTCGGATCGACGCCGGCGCGGTTGCTGACGCTGTGCGGGGTGCTGCTCGCGGTCGGCTACCTGCCGCTCGCGGCGACCGCGTTGCCCACTTGGGCGTTCATGGTCGTGGCCGGGGTCTCGGGGTTGATGCTGCCGCCGACGCTGGGCCAGGTGTTCGAGCGGATCGCGCAACTCAGCCCGGCCGCCACGCTCACCGAGGCGAACGGGTGGGTGGTGAGCGCGATGACGCTCGGGGTGGGGGCTGGGACGCTTGGGGCGGGCGTGGCCGTGGGGGCGGCGGGGACGGATGTGGTGGGGTGGACGGTGCTGGGGGCGTCGGTGGTTACGGCGGTGCTGGCACTGGTCGCGCTGCCCGAGAGAGTCGCGGCATCTGCTGCCGTGTCGATTTCGGAGGGTTGACCGCATCAGCTTGCCGAGCATCCGCCATCTGTACGGAGCTCAGCTGCGTTCGCGTCGGCCGGCTCGCTCGGCGAAGTCATCGATCGCCCCGAGGATCTCGTCACTCCGCCAGAACGGGCCTGCCCGGTGCTCGGCCTTCGATTTCAGGATGCCGGCATCCGTCAGCGCTTGCAGCGCCGGGTAGACGTTCGGCTGCTTGACGCCGAGCGCGGCGGCGGCGGTGGCGGAATCGATGACCGGTCGTTGGGCGATCACATCGAGCAGCGCCCAGGCGTTGCTGGACCGGCGTGCTTTCAGCGTGCTCTGCCAGCCCGCCTTGATGGCGTCGATGTCGGCGACGAGTGCTCGCGAGTTGGCGACGGCGCGGAGTGATGCTTCGCCGAATGCCAGGATGATCGGCGACACGTCTCCCTCGCGATACGCGGTGAGGGCTCGGTGGTACCCGTCGACATCGGCGAGCAGACCCGCCGAGACCGGCACCGCGACATTCCGGGTCACGCCACGGTGGCGGAGCAGGGCTTGGGCGAACGCGCGTCCGGTTCGGCCGTTCCCGTCGGTGAAGGGGTGAATCGTCTCGAACTGCGCATGTGCGACCGCCGTCAACGCGAGAGCGGGGATGTCGCGCCTCGCAGAGAATTCGATGACGTCGTCGATGAGTGCCGGAACTCGCTCGAAGTGTGGTGCGACGAACTCGGCGCCGATGGGGCTGTTGGACTTCGTTCCGATCCACACAGCTTCGCGCCGCCACTCCCCGGGGGTGTGACGCGTTTGGTCGCCCATCAGCACGCGGTGCATCTCGGCGAGGGCGGTTGGAGAGAGGGCATCCGACAGGTCGATAGCGGCCTGCATGGCACGCGTGTTCGCGGCGATCAGCTCGGCGTTGCGGCTGCTCTTCGATCCGAGCTCGGCGGTGAAGATGGCGCGTGCACTGGCGGTGAGATTCTCGATCTGAGATGAGGATGCGGCTTCGGATCGCAGGAGCACGGGAGCGAACCCCGCAACCCGAGCACCGAGCTCGGCGTCGAAGCGGCCCAACTCCTGCACTGCAGCCTCCGCGGCTTCTCGGGCCTCGGTGTCGGGCTCCGGGGTGAGAGCAGCTATCGCAGGCGGAACAGAGGACTTGTACGGCTGACCGCCACTCCCGAACTCGGCGTTCACGCTCCACCCTGATGTGGGTAGCCATGTCTGGCGCTCCCACTCGAGCGTGGCCAGCCGCTTGGTGCCGCGTGCTTCGAAGCGACGTTACTCATAATGGTGAGCAGTCTAGTTTATGACTAACTCAGTTACTCATAATTCCATCGAATCCAATTATTGCCAGATCATGCGGGGCCGAGATGCCCAAAGAGCGACGACGGATAGCCTGTCACCATGGTCTCGACGGCGATGTCCTTCTCCCCGGCGCTGCAGTACAGCCGAGCGAATCCCGCGCTCCAACTGGACGTGCTCGCCCCGCACCGGAACGCCGGCAGCGATCCGCTCCCCACGGCGATCTTCTTTCACGGCGGTGGATGGCATGAGGGCGACCGCGGTGCGGGAATGCACCCGTGGCTCATTCCCCTTCTCGCGGCCCGCGGGTACGTTACCGTCTCCGTCACCTACCGGCTGAGTGGTATCGCGCGATGGCCCGCTCAGTACGAAGATGCTCACGAAGCCCTGGCTTGGGTGAGGGAGCACGCCGCCGAATTCGGGGGAGACCCGGCTCGGATCGGGGTGTGGGGCTTTTCAGCGGGCGCGCACCTCGCCGCCCATCTGGCACTTCGTGAGCCCGGGGCCGTCAAGGCTGCATCGTTGGCGGCGTGCCCGGCCGACCTGCGGGATGCGGGGGCCGATGACCCCAACGAGGTGACGTGGCTGGTGGGGCCGTCGCCGAGCGCGGAGGTGCTTGCAGACGTGAGTCCGATCAGTTGGGTGACCGCGGATGCGCCACCCGTCCTGATCGTGCACGGAACCGACGATCAGATCGTCGACTTCGCCCAGGGGGTCTCGCTCCGAGACGCCTTGCTGGAAGCGGGTGCGCCTGCTCAGCTGCACGTGATCCCGAACGGAACCCACGAGTGGGCAGACAAGCCCTCGACCGAGGAGAACGACCCGCGCGCGAATTTCGGAACCGTCACCGCGGACTTCTTCGACCGGGTGCTCTGAGTCGCCTGGCTATCCCCTCATGTCACGGCATAACGTATCGCGCACAATTCACCGCCTCGACGACGGGGTCGTCATCGCCGGCGTTGGCCACCGGCCATGGGAACTCGATCTGGCGCGACTCGGTACGCGTCTGCCCAGTGAGGGCGGGCTGCAGACGGTGCATCACGACGTCTACGCGCAGGCCGACGGTCGCCGGGTCGTCGTGCTCGCGGCGACGCGGATGATCAACCTCGTCGCCGGGGGAGGGAACCCCATCGAGGCGATGGACCTGGGGCTCACCCTGCAGACCCGGTCGTTGGCGGCGATCGCGTCGCGCGAGTTCACCGAAGCGGGCGTGCATCCGGTTCCGGCCGGGATCGATCGGCGCATCGCCTCAGCGTTCGCCGATCAGCTGGCGGCACGATGACGGCGGTTGAGGCGCAGCGGGAGTCGGCTCGGCGCATCGTCGCGGAGTGGCGTCCCCGAGATGCCGGCGAGGAGGCGACGCGCGCCGAGTTCGTCGACGCATTCGGCGTCGAGGCCGCACCGGTGCAGCGCGACCAGGCGCCCACCCATGCCACGGCGTCGTGCTTCGTGTTCGATCCGTCGCTCGGGTCGACTCTTCTCGTGTTCCATCGCAAGGGAGGGTTCTGGGTGCAGCCCGGCGGACATCTCGAGGCATCCGACCCGGGCATCCCAGAAGCCGCCCTTCGCGAACTGGCCGAAGAGACGGGGGTGCCTGTTCCTCAGCCCGCCGATGTCGTCGCTTTCGACCTGGACCATCATCCGCTGTCCTCCTCGTTCGGCCGCTGCGTGTCGCACCTCGACTTCGGTGTGGCGGTGATTCTCGACACCGCCGTGCCGCTGGTCGTGAGCGCGGAGTCGGAGGACGTGCGATGGTGGCCGGTGGGCGCTCTGCCGCCCGATTCTGCACCGGGGCTGGAACGACGGATGCGCGGGCTGCTCCGGCGAATCGCGGCCGATGACCTCGCCTGACGGTCTGCGGTTGATCGATCGACATCGGCACGTGGAGGGATCTCTGCGGCCCAGCACGGTCATCGAGCTCGCGGCGCGGGACCCCGCCCGCTTCGGCGCGGTTTCGCGGGCGGATCTGGTGGCGGCCGAGCCCTACGACGGTCTCCCGGCGTACCTCGCCCGCATCGACGTGGCCGCCGCGGCGCGCCGGTCGACCGACCTCGGAGAAGAGGCCCGCCTAGACTCGTGACTGAGGGCGGCGTGGCACGATGACCCGCTTGGCCCGGCGAGAGAGGGGACGCCGATGTTCGGGCTCGGAGACAAGTTGAACGACGTGGTGTCCCAGCTGCGCCCCGATCTTTCGCGCGAATCGCTCGGCGTCGGGCCGGCGTTTCCCGGCATCGCGCCGAACCCCGTGCTCAGCCCGGCCTCGCACACCCGCAACGCCGAACTGCGCTCCGGCGCGCTCGCGATCGGCACGCTCGTCGACTGGCGGGAGGTGAGCAACGAGGGCAGCCCCCGCGTGGTCCTCATGCTCGACGTCGACACGCCCGAGGGTGTCTCCTTCCGGGGCATCGCGGACGAGACGCTCACCATCACCGACCTCACCCGCCTCCGGCCCGGCCAGCGGATTCCCGTCCGCTACCGCCCCGCGGTCATGGACCACTACGTCGCCCTCGCCCGCGACCTCACGCCCGAGCAGATGCAGGATCTCGCCGACCGTGTCACCCCACGAGCCCGCGACTGATCCCGAGCCTACGAAAGCAGGGTCGCGACGACGTCGTCGGTGTACCCGTCGGGCCCGAACTCGACCCAGAAGGTCGCGATCCACAGGCCGCCGCCGAAGAACTGCGTCTCGCCACCGGACGCCGTCGCATCCTGATGGCTCGTCGAACAACGCGTTCCTCGTTCCTCCGCCTCGCAGGTGTACCCCTCGGCCGTCGCTGTGGTGATGAGTGCGGCTTGCTCATCGCTCGAGATCAGGCTGACGGATGTGGTGAGCCCGACTCCGCCGCCTCCACTCGGCTTGTCCCAGAAGCAGTCGAGACGGTCCTTCGCCTGAAGCAGGGGCAGCAACTCGGCGTTCTTGGTGCCGAGCGAGGCGGCGCCCTCGACGTCGGTCCAAGCGGGATTCAGCACCAGGATGCCGGCCGCAGCCTGCAGTGACTGCAGGTAATCCGGGCTGTAGATCTGCTCGCAGGATGCCGGGAGCGCGACAGGTGCGGTCGTGGGCGTGGCCGACGGGGTCGCCGAGGCAACCGGAGGGGTGCTGGTCGAGGCCGCTGCCGATGCGCCGGAGGGCTGTGTGGCCGCAGCCGACTCCGCTGGTGACCCGACGCATCCGGTCAGGAGAAGGGCCACGACGGGCAGCAGTGCGAGCGTTCCCGCGTGACGTCTCATGGGTTGAGAGTAGCGGCGCAACGACACCCGTCGAGTAGCGGTTTCGTAACGGCTCGTCTTCGCGACTCGATTGTGACCGGATCACACCTCTGGTGACGGATGCGTGGCCATGTAGTCGCGCATCGGCACGAGGTTTCCGAGCGGCGCGAAGTAACCGGCGGCGGGGTAGTCGAAGACGATCCCCTTGACCCCGACGCTCGAGAATGACGCGGCCCACTCGATCGCGGAGGGAAGAGGCACGGCGAGCAGCCAGGATGCCTCCTCCTCGGAGAGGCCCATCCCCAGCGCCGCAGATCTCGCGCGCTCGCCGGTGGTGAAGGCGAAGAGCATCGGTCCCTGTGGGAGCTCCCCGGCGTAGGGCCCGGGCTGGTCGGTGGTGCCTCGTGCGATGAAGATCCAGCGGTCGAGTTCGTAGACGGCGCGCCAGAGCGCATCCATTGCGGCGAAGTCCTCCGGCTGAGCCTTGAGCGCGGCGGCCCTTCGGTCGATCTCGGCGACCTGTTCAGGCGGGGGACTCAGGTGAGGCGCTTCGGGACTTTCCATGCCTTTCACTCTTCCACGACGACCGATGTCGGCAAGAGCCCGCTCCGTGGCCTGCCGTCGACGCGTGCCGCATATTCGGTAGGGTCGACGCGTGATTCCCGCTCACTCCGCGACACCCGGGTCGCAATCGGATCGTCGCGCTCAGGTGCGGGCCATCCTGGCGGGTTCGGTGCCGAACCTCGTGCAGTGGTTCAACCTGTACCTCTACGCGACGTTCGCTCCGTACTTCCGCACCGAGTTCTTCGATCGCAACTCGCCGGATTCGCTCATCTATGTCTACGGACTCTTCGCCCTGACGTTCGTGGTTCGCCCGCTCGGCTCGTGGCTGTTCGGCAGGTTCGCCGACACGCGAGGACGGCAGCGGGCGCTCGTGACCGCAGTCACTCTGATGGCGGCCGGCTCGGTCGCCTTGGCGCTGGCGCCGACCGAGCGGGCGATCGGTGCGTGGGCGGCCGTGATCCTCGTGGCGGTGAGCATCCTCCAGGGCATCGCCACCGGCGGAGAGTACGCGGCCGCCACGGTGCTGCTGTCGGAGTCGGGCACGCGAGGCCATCGCGGGTTCTTCGCGTCGTTCCAGGGCGCCACGATCGTCGGCGGTCTCGTGCTCGCGCAGGTGTGCCTCCTCGTGCTCCTGCTGTTCGGCGATCGCGCGGAGATCTCGGCGTGGGGCTGGCGGGTTGCGTTCGTCGCCGGTGGCGTGGCCGGTGTGGTGTCGCTGTGGTGGGCGCGGGGGACGAAGCGGGCTTCATCCGCCGCGTCCTCCCCGAGTGCCGGTGTCTCATCCGCTGCCGGTGCCGCATCCGCATCCACGCCGCCGAAGTCGGCGACCTCCGGCGAGGCGTCGACGATGAAGGCGCTGCTGCGCGACCACTGGCGCCCGCTGGTCTGGGTGATGCTGCTGACCGCCGGCGGAAGCGCCGCGTTCTACACCGCGACGGTGACCGTTCCCTACATCATTCGCGAGACGTTCTTCGGCGCGGACGGCACTGCGGGTGAGCTCACCGCCACGGGGCTCGTGCTCGCCGCCTTCGTGGTGCTGATTCTGATGCAGCCGCTCGGTGGAGCGCTGAGCGACCGGATCGGCCGGAAGCCCCTGCTCATCACCTTCGGGGCAGTGGGGCTCCTGGGAGCCGGCGTGCTGGTGACCGCGGCCGCCCAGGTGACGTCAGCCCCGGCGGTGCTCGGCATCCTCGTTCTCGCCTTCGCGGTTCTGACCTGCTACCTCTCGGTGAACGGCATCGCGAAGGCGGAGGTGTTCCCCGCGCACATCCGCGCGCTTGGCGTCGGGTTCGGCTACGCCGTCGCGAACTCGCTCTTCGGCGGCACGGCACCGCTGCTCTATCACGCCACGGCCGGAGACGGCAGTGTCTGGTTCATCGTGTACTTGACTGTGCTGCTCGGGGTGACGCTCGCTGCGGCGCTGGTGATGCGGGGAGGGGCGTCCACCGCGCTCGACGGGCCCGGAGGCTCCGCGAAGGGCTGAGCGCGGGGCGGTCTCAGTCGCCCGTGGTGCCGTCGGCGAGTTCGCGGAGGATGTCGATGTGGCCGTTGTGCCGGGCGTTCTCCTCGATGAGGTGCAGGATCACCCAGCGGAGCGTCGGATGCTCGCCCGACCGGAACGGGGTCCGCGACCGGTCGTCGAGCTGGAGGCCGGCGATGAGCGCATCCGTCGCGGCGGCTTGGGCGCGGTAGCCGTCGATCACCGTCTGCAGGGGGAGCGTCGAGCCGTCGATGAACTCCTGGTCGGGGGACTCGTCGGTCCACGGCCCGAGGTCGGGGCCGCCGACGAAGCGGTTCTCGATCCAGGAGTGCTCGACCCAGCGCATGTGGTTGAGCACGGCGCCGACGCTCATCAGCGGGGAGGTCGCGAGCGGAGTGGCGGCGGCTTGGGCATCCGTGAGGCCTGTGGCCTTCTCGATGCCCGTGTCGCGGGTGTACTGCAGCATGGTGAGGAGGGTCGTTCGTTCGTCCCAGGCCTGTGGGTGATCGGTGCGTTCCATGCGTCGAGTATGTCCGGCCACGGGCGCGACCGCACGGGTTCGGACGTGTCAGGCGGTCACGCACCGAAGCCGGTGAGCGAGCCGCGATCGTCGAACCGAGCGCCCGGGGCCCACGCGATCTCCCAGCGGTTGCCCTCCGGATCGGCGATGTACCCGGATCGGCCGCCCCACTCCCGCGTCGTCGGCTCGGAGAGCGCCTGGCCGGCCCGCTCGAGCCAGGTCAGGTGTGGGCGCACCTGCGTGCGCCGCCGCGGAGGTTGCAGATGCCATAGGCTCTGCAATGCGACAACTGTCGCCGGAGTCGACAGGAGTTGTTATGAACGGACTCGGTATGCGCGGGGCGTGGCTGAGGATCGCGGCGGCGGGCGCGGCTCTAGCGGTCTCGGCAGTTCTCGGAGCGGCGATTCCCGCGGCCGGTGCCGAGCATCCGGGCGGGTCCGGCCGAGGTCTCGGAGGCGACTCCGGCGCCAGCGGAAACTGGGTGACCGGTCCAGCAGGCGCCGCCTCCACGGAGTCGGGAAGTCAGTCGAGCGGTGGCGAGACGAGTTCCTCCGATTCCGGGACCCTCTCGGCTCAGGCTCCCAGCGATGCTTCTACCGGCACCATCACGGGTGACGTCAGCTATGCCGCCGCCGACGGCCTCCCGCAACGGCCCGGGAACGCTGTCCTGGTCGAGCTGGCCCGACTCATCCCTGATTCGGGCGCGTTCGAAGACGTCACGGCCGCCTACGGCCCCACCTTCCGCTTCACCGGACTCGAACCCGGACAGTATCGCGTGCATTTCGCCGACAAGGGCGGCCAGGACGTGCGGAACGAGTACTACGACGACTCGCTCTACGCTTCGGATGCGACCCTGATCACACTGGCCGCCGGCCAGACCGTCGCGCGAGTCGACGCGACGCTCGAGCCCTGGGGCATCTGGACCTACCGCTACGGCGGGGACACCCGGTACGACGTCGCCGCCTCCATCGCAACGCTCGCCTTCGAGCCGGGCGTACCCGTCGTCTACATCGCGAGCGGAGAGAAGTTCGCCGATGCTCTGAGCGCCGGCCCGGCCGCTGCTCGCCAAGACGGCGCCATGCTCCTCGTGACCTCTCACAGCGTGCCCGTGGCCACGAAGTCGGCTCTCGAGAAACTCGAGCCGAAGAAACTCGTGGTCGTCGGCGGTGAGGCCACCATCTCGGCGGCCGTCTACGCTGAGCTGGCCGCGCTTCAGCCGGACATCGTTCGGGTCGCGGGAGCCGACCGGTACGAGGTGTCGCGGAACGTCATCGAATACGCGTTCTGCGATCAGGTCACGGGCGACTGCCCCGATGGCGCGAAAACGATCTTCGCCGCCAGTGGTGCGAATTTCCCCGACGCGCTTTCCGCCGGTCCGGCCGCTGCTCACGTCGATGGCGCCGTTCTCCTCGTACCGAGCGGCGAGTGGCGGGTCGATTACCCCACCCAGCTGCTGCTGCACCGGCTTGGCACCAACCGCATCTACGTGGTCGGTGGCCCCGCATCGGTGAGTGAGTCAGTGCTGTTCGATCTGGTGTCGGCGATTCCCGGAGGCGGTGGCTCTCGCATCGGTGGTGCCGACCGTTATGACGTCTCTGCGAACGTGAACGCTGAGATCTTCACCAAGGGGGAAACGGCGTTCCTCGCGTCGGGCTCGGTTTTCGCCGATGCGCTTGCCGGAGGCCCGGTGGCCGCAACGATCGATGCCCCCATGTTTCTGGCGCAGAAGGACTGCTACCCGGGATCGGTCTGGAACGGCATCCGCAGCTACGACCCGGTCGACCTCCTACTGCTCGGCGGGCCGAACACCCTCAGTGACTCAGTGCTGCACGTCGAGTACCTGTGTTGATGCCGGCTCGAACGGGCACGGAACTGCGGTAAGCGGCGGCGCAGCATGACGCTCACGCTCGACCAATTCCGCGCGGCGCTTCGCAACTCCGCGGAACGTGCCGAACTCGGGATTGCGATGACCGATTCTGAGGCTCAAGCAGTACTGGCCGACGAGCACCAGGTTGCCGCCTACTTCGAGATCTGGGAGCAAGACCGGGGCCGCAGGGAGGTGAACGGAAGCTATTGGCAGCCCACGGCGATCGCCGGGTTCGTCCTGGCGATCGTCGGCGCCGCAGCCATTGCTTACAGTTTTCTGCCGTTCGCCTGGACCGTCACGCCAGGGTTGGCGGCAATCGCCACGGTGGCCGCCGTCATACTCTCCGCCAACGGCCTCAGTGCTTGCGCTGCCAACGGCACGCGCGGGCGAGCACTGGCGGCGGGCGGAGTCGTCATCGGCTCAGCTTCGGTGCTCGCCGGCATCGCGATCGTGATCTCCCTCGTCTCGACCTGAGCCGGCAGAGGCTGAGCGTCGCGCCCCCGGTCGCCGCGAAGATGACCGTGCCGCCATTGAGGTGGTCACGGCTTCATGAAGAACGGGGAGTAGTGGTATCCGTCGAGGTCGTCGAACTGGCGCTGGTACATGAAGGGGTAGTCGTCGGTGTCGCCGATGCGTCCGCCGGCGGCCCCCGCGCGCTCGACGAGGTCGTCGACCGCCTCCTGGCTCGCGAGGTCGAACGAGATCGTGATCTTCGACGGGGTGTCGGGCGTGCCGATCAGATCCTCGGTGCCGCCGACGCTCGCATACAGCTCGCGGCTGCCGAGCATGATGTACTGCTCGGGGGCGATCGCGAAGCACGACACATTCTCGGCTGACATCTCCTCGTTGAGGGTCCAGCCGAGGGCGGTGTAGAAGGCGGTGGCTCGTTCGACGCTCTCGACGGGGCAGGTGATGAAAAGGCTCATGCCGTTCATCGTGGCGGTCGACGGATGCTCGGTCAAGGCGCCAGGGCGACCGACCCGATCGGGCAGAAATTGTCGGGTGCCGACGGAACACGGCTGCGAGGGTAGTGAGCAAAGGGAGAACCGTGATCGCTGACTGAACCGGCTGGTTCAACCAGATCGACGAGCGCCTCACCGACGAGATCGACATCAACGAGCTGGCGCGCGGGCTCGGCACCACCGAGTACCACCTGCGGCGCATGTTCTCGTCGCTGGCCGGCATGCCGCTGTCGGAATACATCCGTCGCCGGCGCATGACGGTCGCCGCGGCGGAGCTCGTGAACACCGGCACCGGCGGCGCCGCTGATCTCCTCGGTCTCGCCGTGCGCTTCGGCTACGGCTCGACCGAGGCGTTCGGGCGCGCGTTCCGTTCCGTGCACGGCGTCGGCCCCGGCGACGTGCGGCGCGATGGCGGACCCCTTCGGATGCAACCGCAGCTCAGGTTCCGCCTGACCGTAGAAGGGACAACTCAAATGGACACTCGCCTCGTCGAACGACCCGCATTCCGCCTCGTGGGGCACGCCGCCCGTGTGCCGCTCATCCACCACGGGGTCAACCCGCACATCGCGGCCTTCATCGGCTCGCTGCCGGCAGCCGAGCACGACCGGCTCAAGGCGCTGAGCGCCACCGAGCCCGCTGGGCTGCTGCAGGTGAGCGCGGATGTGGATGCGGACTACCGCGAGGGTACGGAGCTCACCTACCTGCACGGCGTCGCGGTCGACGCCGAAACCGCCGTGCCCGCTGACCTCGACACCATCGACGTCCCGGCCGGGACCTGGGCCGTCTTCCGCACGGCGGGGGAGTACCCCGCAGCGTTGCAGACGATGTGGGCGGCGACGGCGACGGAATGGTTCCCGTCGAATCCGTGGCGGTTGCGCGAAGGTCCGTCGATCGTGTCGGTGCTGGAGCGGGCGGCGGACTTCTCGACCGCCACCTGCGAGCTTTGGCTGCCCGTCGAGCGAGCCTGACAGCGCCGGTTGTCAAGCCACCGGCGGCGTGACCCGCCTCGCCGTACGGTGGGGGCCACATCACCACGACGGAAGGAACGATCGATGGATCTCGGAACACTCGGCGGCTACCGGGCTCCCACGCACTGCGCGAGGCC
>BADC01000756.1 GCA_000333435.1 Corynebacterium-like bacterium B27
GTAGAGCGCCCGACTGCGCCTCCGGTGAGGCCGCCGCGTACAGCGCGGGCAGCGCGGCCGTCTCCGGCGTGCCGAGCAGGATGCCCCGCGCCGACAGCCACCGGATCATCCGCACCGCCCGAGTGTCCGTCGCCCGCCCGAGCTCCGGCCGCGCGGCGAGCAGGCTCGTCGGCGCGACCCCCGGGTGCGAGACGTTGCTCTCGACACCCCAGCCGAGCGCGCGGCTCCGCCGGTCGAGCTCGAGGGCGAACAGTCCGAACGCGATCTTCGACTGGCTGTAGGCGCGCCCGCCGTTGTACGAGCGCTCCCAGTTGAGGTCGTCCCAGTTGATCGCGCCCTGGTTCGCGGCCACGCTCAGCTGCGAGGTCACCCGTCCACCGCCGGCACGCAGCAGCGGAAGTAGCGCCGACACGAGCGCGACGTGACCGAGGTGGTTGACCCCGAACTGCGCCTCGAACCCGTCGACGGTGGTCTGCCGCTCGGGCGGTGTCATCATGCCGGCGTTGTTCACGAGCAGGTGGATGGGGTCGCCCTCCGCCTGCAGCACCTCACCGAGCCGTGCCACCGATTCGAGCGACGCGAGATCGAGCTCGCGCACCGACACCGAGGCCGAGGGAGCCGCGCGGCGGATGCTCGCCAGCGCATCCGCCCCCTTCCGCGGGTTGCGCACCGGCAGCACGACCTCCGCGCCCGCCGCCGCGAGCCGCGTGGCGATCTGCAGGCCGATGCCGTCGCTGCCGCCGGTGACGACGGCGCGCCGGCCGGTGAGGTCAGGAATGGTGATGTCGGTGTGTGCCACGATGACTCCTCTGCTGGGCGCCCGCCGCGGTGGGTGGGGCCCTACGACTCTCGCCGGGTCGCCGCCCGCGAACCAGGACTCGTCAGGTCACTGTTCCGCGGCCCCTGGGTGACGATAGGAAAGAGGCGGGAAGGATGCGCATGGAGATCGACCGAACGGGGCTCGGGGAGTTCCTGCTGCGCCGCCGCGAGTCGTTGCAGCCCGAAGACGTGGGGCTCGCTCGCGGCCAGCGCCGCCGCACGAGCGGATGCGGCG
>BADC01000755.1 GCA_000333435.1 Corynebacterium-like bacterium B27
GGTGGTGGTCTCCGACGGCCGCTCCGAGACCGAGGGCACGGTGCGCTTCGTCGTGCGCGACTCGGGATCGCTCGCGCCCATCACGAACCTCGACCTCGTGGTGGCGACGGTCGGCGAACGCGCCACTGTCGCTCCGCTCGAGAACGACCTCTCCCCGAGCGGCGCGCCGTTGCGCCTGGCCAAGGTGAACCCGGTCGACGGCTGCACGATCGAGCCCGACTACACCACGGGCACCTTCGACATCACCTGCGCCGCCGTGGGCCAGTACTACGTGCAGTACCTCGTCTCCGACGGGCCCAAGACCGCCGAAGGCCTCGTGCGCGTCGACGTGGTCGAGGCGAAGAACACCGAAGACCCGCCCATCGCCGTGCGCGACACCGCGCAGCTGCCCACGGGCGGCAAGACCCTGGTGAACGTGCTGGCCAACGACACCGACCCGAACGGCGGCATCCTGGCCGTGCAGTCGGTGCAGGTCCCCGAGAACTCGGGCGTGAGCGTGGAAGTGCTCGAGCACGAGATCCTCCGCATCACCGACCGCGGTCTGAACGACCCGCTCACCATCACCTACACGGTCTCGAACGGCGTGGCCTCGGCGCGCGGCGAGGTGTTCGTCACCCCGATCCCCGCCCCCGACCGTCTGCTCCCGCCGGTGGCCGAAGACGACAGCGTCACGGTGCGCGCCGGCGACGTGGTGACCATCCCGGTGCTCGCGAACGACCACCACCCGAACGGCGACACCATCACCCTGTCGCCGACCCTGATCGAGACGCCCGACCCGGCCGACGGCGACATCTTCGTGGCCGAGAACGTGGTGCGCTTCAAGGCCGGCCCCGAGGCGAAGACGGTCTACGCCACCTACGAGGCCGTCGACTCGCAGGGGCAGAAGGATGCGGGCTACATCACCATCCGCATCGTCGCGCCCGATGAGGGCACCAACTCGCCGCCCCGGCCGCAGGACGTGACCATCCGTGCCCTGCAGGGCACGAGCGTGCGCATCCCGATCCCGCTCGACGGCATCGACCCCGATGGCGACTCGGTGCAGCTCGTGGGCCAGGACTCCGCACCGTCGAAGGGCCGCATCACCGAGGTCGGCGAGGCCTGGCTGGTCTACGAGGCCTACCCCGACTCGATCGGCACCGACACCTTCACCTACCGCGTGAAGGACAAGCTCGGCGCGACGGCGACCGCGAGCATCCTGGTGGGCATCATCCCGGCCAGCGACTCGAACCAGGCGCCGTACGCGGG
>BADC01000754.1 GCA_000333435.1 Corynebacterium-like bacterium B27
GCGCCCGACGGGTCGCCGGTGAACAGGATGCCGTCGCTCAGCATGTGAGCGGGGCCCACGAAGGTGGCGCGGATGCCGCTGTAGACCGCCCAGCCGGTGCCGGCCAGCGCGAGCACTCCGACGGTTACCAGGCTCGTGATGAGGATGACGCGGTTGCGCTTCTTGCGGCGCCGCTCCTCTTCTCGCTGGATGCGTGCGATCTCGCGGGCGAGCGCCTGCCGGTCCTTCTTCGAGAGCCCGTCGTACATGCTCTTGTCGGACTTCGCTGGGCTCATGCCGCGGATGCTCCTTGCTTGTACTGGCTGCCGATAGACGCTAGGGAGGCAGTCTATGAGGTCGCTATGGATTCGGTGGGAAAATGGCCCACATGGTGCTGAGTGCGGGCATCCTGCCCTGGCGACGGGTGGGCGACGACGTCGAGGTGTGGATCGCCCACATGGGCGGACCGTTCTGGGCGCGCAAGGACGCGGGCTCGTGGTCGGTGGTGAAGGGCGAGTACGGGCCGGGCGAGGATGCGCTCGCCGCCGCCCGGCGCGAGTTCGCGGAGGAGACGGGAGCGCCGGCGCCGGCGGGCGAGTACCTGCTGCTGGGCGAGTTCCGGCAGCCGTCGCGCAAGGTCGTCGCGGTGTTCGCGGTGGAGTCGTCGGCGGTGCCGGCGACGGTGGTGAGCAACACCTTCGAGCTCGAGTGGCCGCCGCGCTCGGGGCGCCGCCAGTCGTTCCCGGAGATCGACGACGCCCGCTGGTTCTCGCTCGCCGAGGCGCACGAGAAGCTCCTCGCCGGCCAGCGCCCCGCGCTCGACGCCCTGGAGCGGCTCGCCCGCGCCGACGAGTAGCGCCCTACGCGGGCACGGGCGACGAGGGCAGCGGGAGCGCTTCGAGGCTCGCCCGGAGGCGGATGAGATCGAGCGCGTGCGCGTCGAGGCGCTGGTCCTCGTCGGAGACGAGCGGCAGGGCCGGCACCGGCCGGGCCCGCCCGGTGGCGGCGTCGAGGTCGACGAACACGCTCATGCACTGTGTCGTCAGCTCCAGCAACCCTGGCGTCGCGGGTGACCCCGAGCGCACGTGGATGGCGATGTGCATGCTCTGCGGGCCGGTGTGGATGAGCCGGGCCGCGACCTCCACGATGTGCCCGATGCGGATGGGTCGGAGAAGTGGATGCCGCC
>BADC01000753.1 GCA_000333435.1 Corynebacterium-like bacterium B27
TGTGGTGGGTATGGACCCCCTCATACCCACCACAACTGACGGGTCGGCGGGGGTGGGGGTGCTGCCGGAAGCGGGAGTGGGGGTGAGGGTGGGGGTGGGGGTGCCGGCGGAAGCGGGCATGGGCGTCGGCCGACGCGCGAACGGGCTCATCCCCAGCCCCCCGACTTCTTGCGGGTGCGGCGCAACAGCCAGAAGAAGAACGGACCGCCGATGAGCGAGGTGAGGAGCCCGATGGGCAGGTCGGCCATCGGGATGGCGGTGCGCGCCACGAGGTCGGCGGTGACGAGCAGCACCGATCCGCCGAGGGTGGATGCGATGAGCAACGGCAGGTGCGCCGGCCCGATGATCATGCGCATGAGGTGCGGGATGACGAGCCCCACGAACGCGATGATGCCCACGAACGCCACCGCCCCGCCCACGAGCAGCGCCACCAGCACGATCGACACGATCCGCAGCGCCTCCACGTTCACGCCGAGGTGACGGGCCGCCTTCTCGCCGAGCGAGAGCAGATCGAAGCGCCGCGACAGCACGAGCGCCACCGCCACCCCCACGACGACGACCGGCAGCACCACGAGCACGTCCTGCCAGCGCGACCCGTTGAGGCTGCCGAGCTGCCAGAACACGATCGCCTCGCGCGACTGCGTGTCGGCCAGGAACATGAAGAGGGCGAGCCCCGCCCCCGCGAACGCGTTGACCGCGATGCCCGTGAGCACCAGCGTCACCACCTCGGTCTTGCCGTTCGCCCGCGAGACGCCGTAGACCAGCAGCGTGGCCGCGAGGCCCGCCACGAAGGCGGCGAACGCGATGGTCCAGTCGCCGAGGAAGGTGAGGTTCAGCACGATGGTGGCGGCCGCCCCGAGCGCGGCACCCGAACTCACGCCCACGACGCCCGGCTCGGCGAGCGGGTTGCCGAAGATGGCCTGCATGATCATGCCCGCCGCCGCGAGCGCGGCACCCACGAGGATCGCCATCGCCACGCGCGGGAACCGGATGCTCCAGAGTGCGCTGTCGCCGTTCGGATGCGCGGGCAGCGGCCACAGCGTCACGCCCAGCCGGTGCATGATCGAGCCGAGCACTTCGTCGGGGGCGACTTGCAGTTGCCCCGTACCGGCGGCGACGAGCGACACCACGATGAGGGCGACGCCGAGCACCACGAACAGCACCGTTGTGCGCCCGACCCCCACCCGTCGCGGCAGCGGATCGACGCTCGCCTCGAGGCCGGCGTCGGCCGCGCGGGTGGCGACGCGGGTCATCGCGGCACCGCGCCCGAGGCGTCGGGGGCGTAGATGGCGCGAGCCAGCGCATCCAGCACCGCCGCCGACCTCGGGCCGAAGCTCAGGATCTCGTAGTCGCTCATGTCGACGATCCGCCGGTTCGCGCCGGCCGGCGTCTCGGCGACGGCGGGGATGCGCTCGAGCAGCCCGTCGACCCCGCCCACCGACTCCAGCCCCTTGGTCATCATGAGCAGGATGTCGGGCTGCGCCTTCACGAGGGCTTCGGCGGTCATCGGGCGCATGCCCTGCCAGCCGATCTCGCCCGCCACGTCGACTCCGCCGAGCGCGCGGATGAGGGCATCCGCCCCCGACTCCTCGCCGAAGATGTAGTACACCCCGGCGTTGCCGCGCACGTAGAGAAAGAGGATGCGCGGCCGATCGGCCGGGTCGGCCGGCGTCACCTCGGCGATCGCCGCCACCTCGGCCGCGATCTCGCTCGTGACGCGCTCGGTCAGGGCCTCACCCGCGGCCGGCACGCCCAGGGCGGCCGCGACCATGCCCACGAGTTCGCCCACGTTGTCGAGGTTGCGCTCGGGCGTGGTGACGATGACCGGGATGCCCGCTTCACGCACCTGCAGCACCACATCCCACGGCCCGATCGAGGAGTCGGTGATGACGACGCTCGGATTCAGCTCGAGGATGGCCTCGGCGTTCAGCTCGTGCCCGTTCTGCGTGACGACCGGCAGGTCGGCGGCCCCGGCGAAGCTCGTGCTGGTGTCGCGGCCGACGACGCTGTCGCCGAGCCCGAGGCCGAACACGGTGGCGGCGAGCGAGCCGTAGATGTCGAGGGCCAGGATGCGGCTGGTGTCGGTGACCGTGACCTCGGTGCCCTGATTGTCGGTGACGGTCGCGGGCAGGCTCTGCCGCGCATCCGTCGTCACGGGTGTGATGCCGGTGTCGTCGAGGCAGGCGGTGGACTCCCCCTGATGGGTCTTCGGGTCGGGCGCGAGCGGCAGGTCGGTGAGCGCGACGTCGAAGGAGAGACACGCGGAGTCGGCGTCGGTTCCGGTCGCCGAGGAGGAGCAGGCGGCGAGCGCGAGGGTGGTCGCGACGGCGAGCACGAGCGCCAGTGCGCGGCGGTGCAGGGGGCTGGGGAGGGTCATCAGTCCGTTATCGGTGAGGGAGTGGGAAGCCGTCGGGCGACGCTGCCCATGCTAGTTAGGTTAGGCTAACCTAGTCAATCTACGCGCCCCAGGGCAGTCGGGCGCTACACTCGTTGCGTGGGCGTACCTGGAGGGGACCCTGCATCGTCCGACCCCGGGCGCCAGCTGCAGGATGCGGTCTCCCGCGGCGACTGGGACGCGGTGCAGACCCTCGTCGAGCGCAACTGGTCGGCGCTCATCATCGCCGACCCCGCCGTCATCCGCGACGCCGTCGCCGCCCTGCCCGACGACGTGCTGGCCGCCAACCCGCGCTGGGTTTCGGCGCAGAACTACCTCAGCTACCTGCCCGTCGGCGACGGCCCGCGACCGCTGCGCTTTCGCGACACCGCGCCGCCCGGGGTGTCGAGTGCGCTGATCGACGTGCTGGTGGAACTGACCAGCCGGGCGGCGGCGGCGCGGGTTTCCGGGCGGATAGACCGCGCGGTGCGCTGGGTCGACGAGGCGCGAGAGGCCCTGGGCGACGCCACCGATGAGGCCGTCGTCGAGCTGCGGTACTCATTGCCCGACCTGCACAGCCAGTGGGGCAAGGTGCGGGAGGCGGCGGGGCAGAGCACCGAGGCGTTCCGGGAATACCAGGATGCCCATGACCTCGCCGCGGTCACCGGCAACGAGCTCATCGCCGAGAGTGCGGCCGGCAGCCTGGCGTGGCTGCACACCATCGCGGGGCAGAATGCCGAAGCCGCCGCATGGCTCGACCGGGTGCCGCGCGGCGACCCGCCCGACGCCGTGCCGGACTGGACCTCGAAGCGCTACGGTGTCACCGCGCACCTCAGCCGCGCGCTCCGGCACATCGACCGGCTCGAGTTCGACGAGGCCGCCGAGGTGCTCGACGTGTACGCCGACGTGGCCAAGGCGCCCGAGTACTGGGCGGTCATGCTCTACCTCCGGGCGCGGCTCGCCCGGCACACGAACGACGCCTGGCGGGTGCTCACCGAGATCGACTCCGCGGTGCAGAGCCGGCCGCCCGAACTCAGCAGCAACGGCATCGGTGCGCACTTCGTCGCGGTCGCACGCGCGGAGCTCTACATCGAGCTCGAGCTGCCCGCCCGAGCCCGGCAGGCGCTCGCCGGGCAGCGTGCTACCCCGCCCTCGATCTACTACCTGCAGCTGGAACGCGCGAAGGTCGACCTGCTGAGCGGCGACCTCGCAGCCGTGGCCCGCACGGTCGACCCGCTGCTCACCGTAGCGACCTCGGCGCAGCGGGTGATCGCCGAGGCGCTCGTGCTGAACGCGGTGGTGCGGCTGCGTGGCGGGTGGGAACGGGAGGCGGCCGAGGCGTTCGGGCAGGCGCTGGTGCTGATCGAATCGGCGCAGCTGTACTCGGCGCTCACCGTCATCCGCCGCGCCGATTTCGACACGCTGGTCGAACTCGTCGCCCCCGCGGAACTCGGCGCCGGGGTGGCCGCGGCGCTCGAGCGGGTGCGCTCGCGCGGCAACTTCCTGCCCGAGATGGCCGCCACGGTGCCGCTGTCACCCCGGGAGCGGTCGGTGCTGGCCGAGCTGGTGTCGGGGGCATCCGTCGCCGAGATCGCGGCGCGGTTGTTCGTGAGTCAGAACACGGTCAAGTCGCAGCTGCGCAGCGCCTACCGCAAGCTCGGGGTCGCGAATCGTGCCGAGGCCGAGCAGGCGGTGGCGCGGCTGGGGTTGCTCGACTGAGGGGACGGCGGCGGAGCCCGCGTCGGCGCCGGTCTACGGGGTCGGCGTGTCGGTCGCAGGCACATCCGTCGTCGGCGCGTCCGTTGCCGGGGCATCAGTCGAGGGGGTGCCCGATCCGTCGTCGGGCGTCGAACCGTCGGCGCCCGACGTGGCCTTCGTGAACACATCGGTGATGAACGTGTGAGGGCCTCGG
>BADC01000752.1 GCA_000333435.1 Corynebacterium-like bacterium B27
TGCGCTTGGCGACCCGTTTGATGCTCTCCGCGTCGGCGACGGAGGATCCGCCGTACTTCTGCACGATCAAGCTCACGTGGTACTCCTGCTGGCGCTGCGCTGGGTTCGGGTGGGTTCGGGGCGACTCGGCCCTCGCAAATCCCGACTGCCCACTATATCGCGCGGCCCGTGAGGGAATTCTGCGAGCGAACTCCCGGCATCCGTTCACGGACCGTTCACGCTCTGCGCTTAGCGTCGCATCCGTGAGCACTCATTGGACCAAGAAGGCGCTCAAAGCCCGGCTGCGCGCCGATATCGCCTTCGACACCGCCCTCCGGCCCGTCACCGCCGATGTCGCCACGCGCCGGCTCGAGTACTACAACATCGTGACCGGGGTGGACGCGGGCACCATCACACCCGAGGCCGGGGCGCTGCTGTTCGACGAGCTCGTGGAGACGTTGGCGGCCTGAGGCCCTGCGGCCTGAGGCCCTGCGGCCGGCGGTCTGCGGACCTGGCCCTACTTGGCCTGGTCGTAGCTGTCGACGATCGCGACCGTGACCGGGAACTGCACGGGGGCGTCGCCGAAGATGAGGCGGCCCGCCTCGGCGGCCGCGGCCCGGAGTTCGTCGGCGACCGCCTCGGCGAGGTGCGCGGGGGTGTGCACCATCACCTCGTCGTGCAGGAAGAACGCGAGATGCGGGCGCTCGGCGAGCGGGGTGGCGGTGGGCCGGTCCGTGGGGGATGCCGGTGACGTGGCCGCGGCTCCGGCCTCGGGCTCGGCGACGTCGAGCGCCCAGAGGCGACGGCGGATGGCGCCGAGCCAGCACAGCGCCCACTCGGCAGCGGTGCCCTGCACGACGAAGTTGCGGGTGAACCGGCCCCAGCTGCGGGCCGCCGACCGTGCGCGGGCACGCGTCGCATCCGTGGCGCCGTCGGAGCTCGCGGCGTCCTGCACGTCGAGCCACGCGTCGCTCGGGCGGGGCGAGGTGCGGCCGAGCCGCGTGGTGACGAAGTTGCCGGCCTCGCCGGCACGAGCGGCGGCCTCGACGAAGCCGATCGCCGCCGGGTACGCGCGCGCCAGACGCGGCAGCATGCGACCGCTCTCGCCGGTGGTGCCGCCGTACATCGCGCCGAGCATGCCGTACTTCGCCTGGGCGCGGGTGTCGACCGCTCCCGCGGCGACCATGCCGTCGTAGAGGTCGCGGCCTCGGCCGGCTGCGGCCATCGCGCGGTCGCCGGAGAGTGCCGCCAGGATGCGCGGCTCGAGCTGTGCGGCATCGGCGACCACGAGCAGCCACCCCGGGTCGGCGATGACAGCCCCGCGCACCTGCTTCGGCAGTTGGAGCGCGCCGCCGCCCTCAGCAGCCCAGCGCCCCGTGACGACGCCGCCGGGGATGTAGTTCGGGTGGAAGCGCCCGTCGCGCACCCAGGTGTCGAGCCAGCTCCAGCCGTTGGCGGTGAGGAGGCGGGAGAGCTTCTTGTACTCCAGCACGGGCGCGATGGCGGGATGCTCGACCTCCTTGAGCTCCCAGGAGCGGGCGCTGGCCACGTTCAGGCCGGCGCGGCGGAGCGACTTCACGAGTTCGGCCGGAGAGTCGGGGTTGACGGCGGGGTCGCCGAGGAGCTGACGGATGCGGGCGAGCAACTCCTCGAGGCGCGCCGGGCGGGCGCCTGGGGCCGGACGCGGGCCGAGCATCTCGGTGAGGAGTTCGTCGTGGCGGTCGGCGTTCCAGGGCAGGCCGGCATGCTGCATCTCAGCGGCCACGAGACTGCCCACGGACTCGGCGGCGAGCAGCAGCGCGATGCGGCTCGGGTCGGTGGCGCCGGCGGCTGCGGCGCGCTGCCGGCGCCACTCGGCGAACTCGGGCGGCTCCGCGTCTGCAGGTGCGGCGGGGGCGCCTGTGTCGGCGGGTGCGGGTGCATCCGCCTCGGAGCCCGTCGGGAGGTCAGCATCGGTATCGAAGAGTGTCGCAACCTCCGCCGATGCGGTTGGCGCCGAGTTGCCCGCCGGCGCGGCGAGGGGATCGAGGCGGGGTGCGGTGCTCCAGGCGTCCGGCGGCGACAGGGCGAGTGCCGATGCGGCGGTGAGCGCAGAGTTGCGCAGGATCGCGTGCGAGAGACGCAGGTCGACGCAGCGCTCGACGCGCACGCCTGCGGCGAGCAACGCCGGGTACCAGCGGGTGGTCTCGCTCCACACCCAGCGCGGATGGTCGCGCTCGCCTTCCAGGCGCGCCACCGTGGCCGCGAAGTCCGCTGCGGCAACGTCGATCGCGCGTTCGGCGGAGGCCAGGAGATAGGGCGAGACGCTCTCCGCGCGTGGGCCGGGCGAGTTCGGCGGCGGAGTCGGGGCATCCATCGGGATCAGGCGCACCCGGCCGGGAACGGGTTCAGTGACGATGACGAATGTGCTCATCTGCGCATCCGCGCGGGGGTATGGCCGGTAACTCTGCATTTCGGGCCGACCGGCGCCCTATATGGGGTCGGTCGCGCTGAAATGCAGAGTTGCCGGTCGTGAAGGGCGGCGGACGGCACGGGCCGTCAGCTCTCGACGAGCCGGCGCCCTTCGAAGGCGCGGCCGAGGGTGACCTCGTCGGCGTACTCGAGGTCGCCGCCCACGGGGAGACCGGACGCGAGGCGGGTAACACGGATCTCAAGCGTGGTGAGCAACCGCGAAAGGTACGTCGCCGTGGCCTCGCCCTCGAGGTTGGGGTCGGTGGCGATGATGACCTCGGTCACGGTGCCGTCGGCGAGGCGCTGCATGAGCTCACGGATGCGCAGGTTGTCGGGGCCGATGCCATCGATCGGGCTGATCGCACCGCCGAGCACGTGGTAGAGCCCGCGGAACTCGCGGGTGCGCTCGATGGCGACGACGTCCTTGGCCTCCTCGACCACGCAGATGAGGTTCCGCGCCCGGCGCGGATCGCGGCAGATGGAACAGGTGTCCTGTTCGGAGACGTTGCCGCAGATGGTGCAGAAATGCACCTTCTCGCGCACGTCCGTCAGGATCTCGGCGAGCCGACTCACGTCGAACGACTCGGTCTGCACGATGTGGAACGCGATGCGCTGCGCCGACTTCGGGCCGATGCCGGGGAGGCGGCCGAGTTCGTCGATGAGTTCTTGGACGATGCCTTCGTACATGATGCTCTCTCGCTCCCGCTAGCCGTCGCGGCCCGGGAGCGGCTGCTCTTCGATGAAATTGGCGCCGAGGATCTCGCGCACCACCGCTTCGCCGTACCGGGCGCGGCCGCCTGCGGATGCGTTGGCGGGGGCGGTCGGGGGTGCCGGGCGTCGAGCGTCGGACGGTGCGGCGGGGTCGTCGCCGACGGCCTCGAAGCGGAGGGCTCCGGGGCGGCGCTCGGAGGCGGGCGAGGCCCCGCTCTTCTGGGCAGCAGCGGGCGGTGCGCCCGCGGGGCTGGTGGAGTCGGTTCGGCCGCCTGCCGTCCGCGGGGCGTCGAAGGTGGTGTCCCCGGGCAGGCCGTGCGCGCGGTCGGCGGGCAGGTCGGGCTCGTCGGACGGCATCGGCTCGTCGGCGAACGGCACCTCGTGGTCGTCGGGCTCGGAGGATGTGGGGATGGCGACGACGTCCCACGAGGTGGTGGGCGCCGGCCGCTGACCCGCCTGGGGGCGCTGCGTGTTCGCCGACCGCTCCGGGCGCTCGGCCGGAGCTGAGCCCTGTTGACGCTCGCCGGGACCCGCCGCCGGCTGTGGTCGCCCAGCTGGAGTCGCCGGACGCGCCGCCTGCGGGCGCCCGGTCGGAGCCGCCCCCTGCGGGCGCTCGGATGGCGCCGCCCCCTGCGGGCGCTCGGATGGCGCCGCCGCCTGCGGGCGCTCGGACGGCGCCGACGCCCGAGGTTGCTGAGTGTTCGCGGGCTGCTGCGGGCGCTCGGGCTGAGACGCCTGCGGGGGCGCCGACGGAGCTGCACCTTGCGGGCGGCTGTCGGATTGAGGGCGCTTGGTGGGGGCGGAAGCGGCGCCGGCGACTGTGCCCGCATTGGTGAGGGCTGCGAGTTGGGCGCGCATGCGGGCGACCTCGGCGGAATCGCTTTCCGTGGCCGGTTCGGTGCTCGCGGCGGTGTTCTCGTTGAGGCCAGGAACCGTCCAGCCCGCGGCATCGACGACGGCGACCGGCTCAGGCGGCAGGTCTTCGGCCGGGGACAGCTCCTCGAAATCTTCGTCGTCGTCGAAGTCCTCGTCGTCGGCATCGATGCCGGTGCCAGTGGCGGGAGCGCCATCGCCCACGCCGGCCGGAGCGCCGTCACCGCGGTCGGGCGCCGCTGCATCGCGCGCGGCATCCCTGGTGGCAGGAGCTGAGGGCGACGCCGATGAAGCTGCGTTAGCCGCAGCCGCAGCCGCAGTGGCGGGCGCAGTGGACGACGTGGCGCTCGCCGGGGTAGGCGCAGCGACCTCAGCGGACGACGTCGGCGCGGCCGACGGCGTCGGCGCGGCGGACGGCGCGGCGCTCGCCGGGGTGGGCGCAGCCACCTCCGCAGACGGCGTCGCACCCGAAGCGGCGGGCGCAGTCACCTCCGCGGACGACGTGGGCGCGGCCGACGGCGTCGCAGCCACCGGGGTGGGCTCCGACGAGGGCGCCGGTGCGGGGGCGGATGCGGGAACGTGGGGGCCGACCGCATCCGACGGGTCCGACTGCGCGGCGGGCGAGTCGGAGGCGGGACGCAGCGTGGTGTCGACGTGNGCGCGGTACATGACACGCACGCCGAGCACGGCGAGGATCGCCTGGCGCAAGTGCTCGCTCACGCCCTCACCCGGAGCGGAGCGCTCCTTGAAGTTCGCGACGTCGTTCTCGCTCGGGAAGGCGAGGGTCAGCACGTCGTCGTCGAACGCTCGCACCTGTGCCGTGTAGACGACGAGCCACGCCGTCATCTTCGTCTTCTGCAACGACTCGAGGATCTCGGGCCAAGCGTCTTTCAGCTGCTGGAGCGACACGCGGGCCGGATTGATCGGG
>BADC01000751.1 GCA_000333435.1 Corynebacterium-like bacterium B27
CGCGCACGACCAGCCAGCTCCCCGGCGTAGGGGCAGGCACGCCGGGGTTCCGGTTCCGGTTCCGGCGAGGGCGGCGGCCGGTCGCAGGGAGCGAACGCGCAGAGCAAGCGCGCCCGGCGTGACGGCGCCGTCGTCGGTGCCGACGGCGGACAGGGTGACCAGGGCCGCAGCGGCCAGGGCGGCGGGCGCAACGGCGCCGGTCAGGGCCAGGGCCGCGGCGGCCAGGGCGGCTCGGGCGCGACCGGCGGCGGGCGTGGCCGCGGTCGTGGCGGCAACGGCGGGGGCTCGACCTCCGGCGGCAGCCGCTCCTTCTACAGCACCTCCACCGATCGCCCCGCCTCCGGCTCGGGCGAGGCCGGTGGCCGCCGCGGCGGAGCCGGCCAGAACTCGGGCGCCGGTTCGGACCGCCCCCGCCAGTCGGCTGCGTCGTTCTCGGCCGGCAGCAACGGCGGCCGGCGCCGCTCGCGCTAGTCGCGCATCCGCTCCCGCCAACGGCCCGTCTCCTCGGAGGCGGGCCGTTCGCGCACCCCGACTATGTGGGGCGGGGCGCTCAGGTCGTGCGCGGGGACTGGGGGTAGACGGTCTCGTGGCGGGCGAGCTGGGCCACGAACGTCTCGATGCGGCGGGCCCGCGTCTCGGGGCGCTTTGCGTTGACGACGCGGAACAGCACGGCGAACCTGTTCTGCCCCGACAGCGTGGCAAAGAACGCCTCGGCCTCGGGGTTCGCGCGGAGCGCCGCCGCCAGATCGTCGGGCACCTCGATGTTCTTCGGCGAGGCGTACGCCGCGTCCCATCGCCCGTCGGCCTTGGCGCGGTCGATCTCGCGGAAACCGCCCTCGCGCATCCGCCCCGCCTCGATGAGTGCGGCCACTTTCGCCCGGTTGATCTGCGACCAGATGCTCCTTGCCCGCCGTGGCGTGAAGGTCTGCAGGAAGTAGTCGTCGTCGAGCGCATTGCGGCGGCCGTCGATCCAGCCGTGACAGAGGGCCACGTCGAGCGCTTCGGCGTAGCTCACCGTGGAGTTCGCGCTGCCCTTCTTGGCGATGGCCAGACGCACGCCGTCGGATGCCTCAGCATGCTCGGTGAGCCAGGCCTCCCAGGTGACGGCGTCGCTGAAATAGTGGATGTCACGTTCCTCCACGACGGCCTCCTCGCCTCGCTCCGATCCGACTCAGTCGATGCGGATGCTCAGCGCAGCCGCCCGACCGACGCGAGCGCCGCCCGCAGCAGCGCACCGCGCCCGCCCTCCATCTCGGCGGAGATCGAGTCGGCAGATGCCTCCTCGGGCGTCATCCAGGTCAGCTCGAGGGCATCCTGACGCGGCTCGCAGGTGCCCGTGACCGGGACGACGTAGGCCAGCGACACGGCGTGCTGACGCTCGTCGTAGTAGGTGGACACACCGGGGAGCGGGAAGTACTCGGCCACCTGGAACGGCACCGGGCTGGCCGGGAGCTGTGGGAACGCCATCGGGCCGAGGTCTTTCTCGAGGTGCCGGAACAGTGCGTCGCGCAGCGTCTCGCCGTACATCACCCGCCCCGAGACGAGCGTGCGGGTGATGGTACCGCTCGACCCGACGCGCAGCAGCACGCCGACCTCGACCACCTGGCCGAGCCCGTCGACCCGCACCGGCACCGCCTCGACGTAGAGCAGCGGCAGCCGCTGCCGGATCTCGGCGAGCTCGCTGTCGCTCAACCAGCCGGAATTCGGATCGGGGGTGCGAACGCTCATAGTCCATTCTTACCTGCTCCCGCCGACACCCACGCGTGCGACAGGCCCCCCGATGCGCCCACGACCGTGCCGATGCCGAG
>BADC01000750.1 GCA_000333435.1 Corynebacterium-like bacterium B27
CGTCCTTGTCCGTCGCCGGGGGCTGCTCGCGCGTGATCGTCATGTCGCACAGCAGACTACGTCAGGCCGCGGACATCACCGCATCCGCCACCCGCGCGCCGCCCGGCCGGCCGCTGCCCCGCCGCGCCGTGGGTCAGTCGCGCCGCGCGTCGGCCGTGTCAGCCGCGCCGAGCAAGCACCGCGGACCGCACCGCCGGGAAGCCGTAGCGGGCGCGCCGTGGGTCAGCCGCGGCGAGCGTCGGCCGCGTCGAGCTGGTCGAGCAGCCACCGCGGGCCGCGCACCTCGGCGCCGAGAGCCGACACGCGCCGGCTGAGCTCGCGGTCGGCCGTCACGACCACCGTCAGGCGCAGCGGTTCGGCGTCCGCCTCCCGGCCGGACGCACGCGCAGTCGGCTCGCGCTCCGCAGGCCCCGACCCCCGCACCCGCTCCACCTCGGCCACGATCTCGTCGTCTCCCGACGCGGACGCATGCACGATCCGCACTGTTGCCGCGCCGACGCGATCGGCGGGCGCCTGCGCCGCTTCCGCGGCCTCCTGGTCACCAACCCGCGTTCCACCGGCACCGGCACCGACCGCGGGCCCGCCGGCGCCGGGCTCTGCCCCCGCCCGCGCCGCGCCCTCCAGCACCACCGACACCGCCGGCCACACCCGCCCCGGACCCAAGCCGAAGTCGTCCGCGTCGACGCCGTGGTCGGCGAGCGCCTCGACGCGCCCGATCAGCCGCGCGGCCGCCCCGGCGCGATCCTTCCACCAGCCGTCGGGCCGCGACCCCACCACGTTCGCCGCGTCGACCACCACCCGGATGTGCTCCCCCAACCGCTCCCGCAACCGCGGCCACGAGGCGCCGAACCCGGGGTGCAGCGGCAGGGCCGAGACGTCCTCGACCGGCACCCACCGCAGCTCGAGGCTCTCGGCGTCGCCGATTCGGGGATCGAACGGGCGCGCGGCCCGCGCGACCACGGTCTCGTACGACCAGAAGCCGAGATCGAGCACCGAGGTGAAGGCGATGGCAAGCGCATCCGCCGGCACTCCGGCCTCTTCGCCGGCCTCGCGGATGGCCCCTGCCACCGCCGACTCCCCCTCGTGCCGTGCTCCGCCGGGCAACCCCCAGGTGCCGCCGAAGTGACTCCACTCGGCCCGATGCTGCAGCAGGATGCCCGCGGCCGGGTCGTGCACGAGCAGCCCCGCTGCACCGTAACGGCCCCAGAACCGGCGCCCGTCCGGGCCCTCCACCCAGGCGTCGCCGCTGTCGCGCGGCGTGAGGCGGGGCGGCAGTTCGGACATGCTCCCAGCTTCTCACGGCCTGCCGCCCACCCCGAACGGCCATGATGGAGGCATGCACGCCGCACCGGGAACGCCCTACCTCCCGCCCCTGGCCCATCCGCGACGGCAGCTCGGCTCGCGGCAGTTCGACTTCGACCGGCAGATCGCGGTGATGGCGATCGTCAACCGCACCCCCGACTCCTTCTACGACCAGGGCGCGACCTTCGCCCTCGACCGCGCCGTCGACGCGGCCCTCGCCGCGGCTGAGGCCGGAGCCGACTGGGTCGACATCGGCGGCGCGAAGTTCGCGCCCGGGCCCGAGATCCCCGCACAGGAGGAGCTCGACCGGGTGCTGCCGGTGGTGGAGGTGGTGGCGGCGCGGAGCGACGTGGTGATCTCGGTCGACACCTTCCGGGCATCCGTCGCCGAGGCCTGCATCGCCGCGGGCGCGCAGGTCGTGAACGACACCACCGGGCTCAGCGACCCCGACCTCGCGGGGGTGGTGGCGGCATCCGGCGCCTCGCTCGTCATCACGCACAGCCTCGCCGCGCCGCGCACGCCCTACCCGCGCCCGCAGTACGACGACGTCGCGGCGGAGGTGCGGGCGTTCCTCGAGGACCGCGTCGAGCGTGCCGTCGCAGCGGGGGTGCGCCCCGATCGGTTGTTCGTCGATCCCGGGCACGACCTCAACAAGAACACGGTGCAGAGCCTGGAGCTGACGCGGCGGATGGCCGAGATCGCCGAGATCGGCATCCCCACGCTCGCCGCCGTGTCGAACAAGGACTTCGTGGGCGAGAGCATCGGCGCCGAGAAGCGCGACCGCCTCGAGGGGTCTCTCGTGGCGGCGACCGCGAGCGTGCTGTTCGGGGCGCGGATCGTGCGCATGCACGACGTGCGCGCCTCGGTTGCGGCGATGCGGATGCTCGAGGCCGTGCTCGGGTTCCGGCAGCCGGTGTGGGCGGTGCACAACGTATGAAGCGGGTGGCATGACCGAGATCGTCGAACTCTTCCCCGAGCCGGGTGGGCCCCTCGACCGGGCGGCGCTGCTTGCGCGCTACGCGCCCGGCGACCGCAGCGAACCGCGGGTGCGGGTGAACTTCATCCAGAGCGTCGACGGGTCGGCCAGCCTCGAGGGGCGTTCCGGCGGGCTCGGGCAGCCGGCCGACAAGATCGTCTTCGACCTGCTGCGCGCAGTGGCCGACGTGGTGCTGGTGGGCGCCGGCACGGCGCGCGCCGAAGGGTACGGCGCGCTGACCGTGGGGCCGGACGACGTGGTCTGGCGGCAGGCAGCGGGCCTCGCCCCGCATCCGGCGATGGCACTCGTGAGTGCGCGCCTCGATCTCGATCCGGCGGGCGACCTCTTCACGAAGGCCCCCACGCCGCCGCTCGTGTTCACCGCGCGGTCGGCGCCGACGGATGCGCGGGACCGCCTCGCCCCCGTCGCCACCCTCATCGACGCGAGCGGCCCCGACGACGCCCGGGTCGACGCCGCGCGGGTGCGCGAGGAGCTCGCGGCGCGCGGATTGCTCCAGGTGCTCTGCGAGGGCGGCCCCACCTTCTTCGGCGACCTCATCGCGAGCGACCTCGTCGACGAGCTGTGCCTCACCCTCAGCCCGGTGCTCGAGGGCGGGGCGGGGCCGCGCATCGCGCGCTCCCCGCGGGCGGACGGCGTCGTGGTGCCCCGCGACCTCGACCTCGCGCTGCTGCTGAGGAGCGGCAGCATGCTCCTCTCCCGCTGGTCGCGCGCCTGACCGGCGCTGCGGTCGTGCCGGTGGCGCCGGGCTGGCGCCCGTACTCAGGGGTCAGCGGGACATCCGCCCGTAGTGGGGATCTGCAGGCCCGACGAGGCGCCGGCGCCAGACCCGTACTCAGGCGTCAGCGGCGCATCTGCCCGCATTCAGGAGCTGCGGGCCTGAAAACGGGCGGATCGCCTGAATAGCGGCGCAAGCTCGGCCGGGCGGAGGCGGCGCAGGCCGACGGGTGCAGCGTCGAGGGCGGCGGGCGGGGGGCGGGCGAACGCGCGGCCGGCCGGTGCGCGGCACGCCCGGGGCGCGCGCCGACGGAGGCGGAGTTGGGCCGTAGCCTCGGCTCATGACGAGCTCAGCGAGTGAGCCCGGCGGCACCGCGGACACTGCGCGCGCGGCGCGCACGGGATGGTCGCGGCACAGCGCGCGGAGCGTCACGGCTTTCACGGTCGCAGATCTGCTCGCGACGCTGCTCTTCGCCTTCGAGGGGGCGCGGCTCGCGGGCGAGGCCGGGCTCGACCTGTTCGGCATCGCGGTGGTGGGCTGCGCGTCGTCGCTCGTGGGCGGCATCCTGCGCGATCTGCTGCTCGGCGACACGCCGCCGTTCGCCTTCCGGTCGCCCTCGCGCATCCTGGTCGCCCTCATCGGGTCGCTCGCGGCGATCGCGGTCGTGGCGAGCGACGTGCCGGCACCCGACGACCTCTTCGCCGTGCTCGACGCCCTCGGACTCGCCCTGTTCGCCATCACCGGCGCCGAGAAAGCGCTCGATCACGGATCGAACGGCTGGGTGGTCGTCATCCTGGGCACGCTCACGGCGGTCGGCGGCGGCGTGACCCGCGACCTGCTGCTGGGCGGCATCCCGTCGGTGCTCACCTCGAGCGTCTACGCGTCCGCCGCCGCCGCCGGCGCCCTCGCCGTGTTCGTCGCCGCGCGCCTGCGGCTCAGCCCGCCCGCCGCCATGACGATCGGATTCGTCGTGTGCGCGACCCTGCGCATCCTCGCCATCGCGTTCGACTGGCAGCTCCCGCACCTCACCGTCGCCTGAGGCGCATCGAGGCGCATCGAGTCTCCAGAAGTCGTCGGAATCACCGGCCGCATTCCGTCAAGAACTGGAGACTCGATGCGGCGGCGCCGGCGCGCGGCCGCCCGCTACAGCTGGTCGACGGCGGTCACGCGCAGCACCGCGACGCCGGCCTCGTTCGACGCGGCGAGGTCGATGGTCGCCGAGATGCCCCAATCGTGGTCGCCGGCCGGGTCGTCGAAGATCTGCCGCGCCTCCCACACCTCGCGCCCCTCGGTGAGGATGAGCAGGGCAGCACTGCGCGCGTGCGGCCCGATGCCCACCGAGTCGTGCACGTCGTAGTAGTGGTCCATCGCCGTGGCCCAGCGGTCGGCGTCGAAGCCGGCCGCCGCATCCAGTTCGCCGAGCTCTGCCCACGCCTCACGGGCCGCGAGCGTGACCCGCCGGAACAGTTCGTTGCGCACCAGGATGCGGAACGCCCGCGGGTTCGAGGTGAGCAACCGGGGCGCCGGCGGCACGATCGCCTCCTCGCTGTCTTCACGGGCCGCGGCGGCGGCCACCGCCGACGGGTTGACCAGCGCCTCCCACTCGTCGAGCACGCTCGAGTCGGTCTGCCGCACGAGCTCGCCGAGCCACTCGATGAGGTCGAGCAGGTCGTCGTTCTTGTACTCGTCGGGAACGGTGGTGCGGAGGGTTCGGTAGGCATCCGAGAGGTAGCGCAGCACCAGTCCCTCGGAGCGAGCGAGCCGGTAGAACGCGATGTACTCGCCGAACGACATCGCCCGCTCGTACATGTCGCGGATGACCGACTTCGGCGAGATGTCGAAGTCGCCGATCCAGGGCTGCGAGGCCCGGTAGGTGTCGAACGCCTCGCCCAACAGGCCCGCGAGGGGCTTCGGGTAGGTGACCTCCTCGAGCAGGTCCATCCGCTGGTCGTAGTCGAGCCCCTCGGCCTTCATCGCCGCCACCGCTTCGCCGCGGGCCACGAACTGCTGCGCCGAGAGCACCGGACGCGGGTCGTCGAGGATCGCCTCGGTCACCGACACGACGTCGAGCGCGAAGGTGGGCGACTCCTCGTCGAGGAGATCGTAGACCGCGAGCGCGAAGGGCGAGAGCGGCTGGTTGAGCGCGAAATTCGGCTGCAGGTCGACGGTGAGGCGGATGAGGGTCTGGCCGGTCGTCGCATCCGTCACCTCCTCCACCACCCCCGCAGTGCGGAGGGTGCGGTAGATGGCGAGCGCCTGGCGGATGAGGTCGCGCTGGCGGGGCCGGGGCTCGTGGTTGTCCTCGAGCAGGTCGCGCATGGCCTGGAACACGTCACCGCCGCGCGCGATGGTGTTGAGCACCATGGCGTGGGTGACGGTGAGGTGCGAGGTGAGCCGCTCGGGCTGCGCGGCGATCAGCTTCTCGAAGCTCGGTTCGCCCCACGAGACGAAGCCCTCGGGCGCCTTCTTGCGGATGAACTTGCGCCGCTTCTTCGGGTCGTCGCCGAGCTTCGCGAGCGCCTTGAGGTTCTCGGTCTCGTGCTCGGGCGCCTGCACCACCACGGTTCCCGCGGTGTCGAAGCCGGCCCGGCCCGCCCGCCCCGCGATCTGGTGGAACTCGCGTGCGGTGAGCTGGCGCATCCGGGTGCCGTCGAATTTCGTCAGCGCCGACAGCAGCACGGTCCTGATCGGCACGTTGATACCGACCCCGAGGGTGTCGGTGCCGCAGATGACCCGGAGCAGGCCGCGCTGCGCGAGCCGCTCCACCAGCCGCCGGTACTTCGGCAGCATGCCGGCGTGGTGCACCCCGATGCCGAGGCGCAGCAGCCGCGACAGTGTCTTGCCGAATGCGGTCGTGAAGCGGAACGGCCCGATCAGCTCGGCGATCTCGTCGCGCATCGCCCGCGTGGCGACCTGGATGCTCGACAGCGCCTGCGCGCGCTCGACCGCCGCCAGCTGGGCGAAGTGCACGATGTAGATCGGTGCGCGCTGGGTGGCGAGGAGCTCCTCGACGGTCTCCTGGATGGGCGTGGTGGCGTAGCTGTAGGTCAGCGGCACCGGGCGGTCGACGCCCGTGATGACGGTGGTCTCGCGGCCGGTGCGACGCGAGAGGTCTTCGGCCAGCCAGTCCACCTCGCCGAGGGTGGCGGACATGAGCACGAACTGCACGCCGGGGAGCGTCAGGATGGGGACCTGCCAGGCCCAGCCGCGATCGGGGTCGGCGTAGAAGTGGAACTCGTCCATCACGACCTGGCCCACCTCGGTGCCCTCACCGTGCCGCAGCGCGAGGTTCGCGAGGATCTCGGCGGTGGCGCAGATGATCGGCGCATCCGCGTTCACGCTCGAGTCGCCGGTGACCATGCCCACGTTCTCGGCGCCGAAGATCTCGACCAGGTCGAAGAACTTCTCTGACACCAGGGCCTTGATGGGGGCGGTGTAGTAGCTGCGGATGCCCTGAGCCAACGCCACGGCGTGCGCCGCGACCGCCACGAGCGACTTGCCGGTGCCGGTCGGGGTGGAGAGGATGACGTTCTCGCCCGAGACGATCGCGACGACGGACTCGTCCTGCGCCGGGTAGAGCGGGGTGCCGCGGTCGGCGGCCCAGCTCGCGAAGGCGTCGTACGCGCCATCCGCGTCGTAGGGCACCGGAATGGCGGGGCGGGACGAGGCGGTGGGCGGCACCCGTCCAGCCTAGGTGCTGCCCACTCCCCTCCTCGCGACCCGCCGATTTTGGCCCTTCCCGCGCGGGAATAGGGCCAGAATCGACGGGTCGCGAGGAGTGCGGAGGCGCGTGTGGCAGGCTGTGCGCATGGTCGTGGAAGGTTCGGTTCGGGTCGACAGCTGGCTCTGGGCGGTGCGCGTGTACAAGACGCGCTCGCTCGCCACGACTGCCTGCCGCGCCGGGCACGTGCGCCTCAACGGCGAGCGGGTGAAGGCGGCGCAGAACGTGCGGGTGGGCGACGAAGTGCGGGCGCGGATCAGCGGCTTCGACCGCATCCTCGTCGTGCGTGCCCTCGCCTCGAAACGCGGTTCGGCCGCGGTGGCCGCGGAGTGCTTCACCGACCTCACGCCGCCTCCGCCACCCCGCGAATCCGTCGCCTTCGTGCCGGTGCGCGACCGCGGCGCGGGGCGGCCCACCAAACGCGATCGGCGGGAGATCGAGCGGCTGCGCGGTGTCAGGGACGACTACTAACCTTGTTCCTGACGATCCGCGACGAGCTGCGGCCGCCATCCCTTCCCCCGCGAGGCCAGTAGGAGCATCATGTCTGACGCCACCACGACCGAATACACCCTCACCGGGCGCGACCGCACCGCGCTGAAGTTCGTGGGCGCCTCGCTGCAGATCGGCAGCCCCGAGTTCCGGCAGCGCTACGAGGCGATCGTCGACGAGCTGTACCGTCACCACTTCATCGACCCCACGGCGCGGCCGGCCTACGAACCGCCGGTCGTCGTGCCGGTCGAAGAGGTGGAGACGGATGACCCGCTGGAGATCATCCGCGAGCAGCTCGGTCTCGTGTTCGACGACCGGCGGGCACGCGACACCGCGCGCACGGAGGCCGAGACCCAGCTCGCCGCCACCCAGGCGCAGCTCGCCGAGATGACGGCGCGGTACAACGACACCCAGGCCCGGCTGGATGCGACGGCGGCCTCGCTCGCCGCCCGCGAGAGCGAGCTGGCGGCGCTGCAGCAGCGGCTGGTCGACGACACGACTGCACTGCAGCAGCAGCTCGCCGACGAGAGCTCACGGCACGCAGCGCAGCTCGCCGACGAGACCGGCCGCCTGCAGGCCGAACTCGCCGCCACCACCACGCGGCTCACCGAGGAGCAGCAGACCTCGACCGCCGGCTACGAGGCGCAGATCGCCGGGCTGCTCGCCGCCCACGCCACCCAGCTCGAGGAACTGCACGCGGCACACACCGCGCAGGTCACGCAGCTCACCCGATCGCACGAGGAGCAGGTGGCACAGCTGAGCGCGGCGCACGCCGCGCAGCTCGACGAGGTGCAGCGATCGCACGAGACCGAGAGCGCCGAGTTGCGCGCCGGGCATGCCTCGGAGGCCGAGCAGCTGCGGCTGCACGACGAGCAGCTGCGGGCCGCGCACGCTGCAGAGCTCGCCGAGCTCACGGCACAGCACGCGGCCGAGACGGAACGACTGCGGGCGGAGGGCGCCGCGGCCGTTGCCGCGCTGGAGGTCGAGCACGCCGCCGAGACCGAGCGGCTGCGCGCGGAGGCCGCCGTGGCCGCCGAACAGTCGCGGGTGGAGCAGGAAGGGCTCGCCGCAGAGCTCGAGCGCACGCGCGCCGAGGCGGCCGCCGAGGCCGAGCGGATGCGGGCGGACGCCGATTCGGCAGCGGCCGCCGTGCTCGCACAGCACGCCAGCGAGACCGAGAACACGCGGCTCGAGGCGGCGAACGCCGCCGACCTGCTGCACACGGAGCACGCCGCCGAGATCGAGCGGATGCGGGTGGAGGCCGAGGAGCGGGCGGAGAGCCTGCAAGCCGAACTCGAGGCGGCGCGCGCCGCGCTCGACGAGCTGCGGGCCGCGCACGCCGCAGAGGCCGGCGAGCTCCGCGCCGCGAGCGAGGCGGAGGCCGAGCGGCTGCGCACCGAGCACGCCGCCACCCTCGCGGGTCTCGCCGCCGAGGGCGAAGGCACCGAAGCCCAGGCCGCCCAGACCGCGGCCGAACTCGCGGATGCCCGCACCCGCGTCTCCGCCCTCGAGGCCGAGATCGCCGCACTCGAGGCAGCGGCCGCCGAGCGCGACGGCGCCGGGTCGCAGACGGCCGCAGAGCTCGACGACGCCCGAGCCCGGGTCGCTGCCCTCGAGGCCGAGATCGCCGACCGCGAAGCGGCCGAGGAGCAGGCCGCGCAGACGGCGGCGGAGCTCGACGAAGCCCGTGCCCGTATCACGGCGCTGGAGAACGAGCTCGCCACGGCCCGCGACGAGAGCGACGCTGCCCGCGCCGCCGTGTACGCCGACGCGACGCCCACGGAGGCCGACGCCGAGGCGCTGCAGGAGGCGCGCATCCGGGTGGCCGAATTGGAGCAGGAGCTCAGCGAGGCTCGGACTGCCGCCGACACCGCTGCGGAAGCCGCCGCCGCTGCCAACTCGGCGGCCGACGCGGCCCGTGCCGATGCCGAGCGCGCGGCCGGGTCCGTGGCCGCGGCGACGACACCCGCCGCCGAGCCCGCCGAGCTCGCGGAGGCCCGCGCGAAGGTGGCCGAGCTCGAGAACGAGTTGCGCGACGCCCGCACCGAGATCGGCATCCTCGCCGACGAGCGGGATCGCGCGCTGTCCGACTCCGCCATCTCGCTCGAAGACCGGGAGCGCCTGAGCGACGCGCTCACCGAGCTGCAGGCCAGCCGCAACCTCTCGGTCACGACGATCGAGGCCGAACTCCGAAGCACGAAGGCCCTCGTCGACGAGATCGAGGAGATCGCGACCGGTCAGCTCTGCGCCGAGGACGAGACGAACGAGTACGCCATCGGCGCCAACGACTCCGCCGTGCTCGTGCTCAACGCGATCGCGGGCGAGGCCGACTGAGGGCGCGGGTCGTGAGCTCCACCATTCCGGGGATGTGTACACTGTCCACACGGATGCACGCACGCCCGACGAGCGAGCACGCACCCAGCCACCTCGACCGGGCCACCCGCCCGGTCGTCCCTCCCCTCAGGAGGCTCGGATGAGCGACGACGCCGGGGCGCCGACCCGCACCACCTACCGGCACGGCGACCTGCGCGGCGCCCTGATCGCCGCCGGCGTCGAGATGGCGCGCGAGGGCGGCCCCCGGGCGGTCGTGCTCCGCGAGGCCACGCGCCGGGCCGGCGTCTCCCCCAACGCCGCCTACCGCCACTTCGCCGACCGCGCGGCGCTGCTGCACACCGTCTCGGACACCTGTCTCGGCTTCGCAGCCGATCGTATCCAGCAGGCGCTCGACGAGCATCCGCGCACGGGCGACACCGAAGCGGATGCCCGGATGCGGCTGCGCGCCGTCGGCCTCGGCTACATCGCGTTCGCGCGCGAGCAGCCGGGCCTGTTCCGCACCGCCTTCTCGGTGCCCGACGACCTCCGGCAGGCCGCGTCGCCGGCCAAGGCGGGCCGTAACGGTCAGACCCCGTTCCAGCTGGTGGGCGGGGCGCTCGACGAACTCGTGACCGTCGGCCTGATCCCGCCGGAGCGGCGCGNAACGCCGAATCCG
>BADC01000749.1 GCA_000333435.1 Corynebacterium-like bacterium B27
CCGCGAGGTGCCCGTGCCCGCGCCGAATGCCAGCCCAGGAACTTTCGGTGATGCGCAACGTCGCCTCACTCTGCGGCCAGTCACCGAGCACGATGAGCGTCGCCTCGCGCTGACGGATGCGTGCCTGCAGCCGGGCGATCGCGGCGTCGGGCACCCGGCGTGGCGGCCGCGTCACCACCACACCCACCACGTCGGCCATCGCCGCCGTGACCGTGAGCCACTCCTCGCCCGGATGCGGCACGAGGGCCAACCGCCCCAGATCGATGCCGAAGTGCGCCGCCGCTTCCACCCCGAAATCGGGCAGGCCGACCACCCCGCACCACACCCCGTCGGAGGAGGGCCCCGCCATCATCGCCATGACGAGCGCGGTGGAGCGCTCGACCGAATAGGCGGCCCCGGAACGGAGGGAACCACCGGGCAGCAGAGCCGTCAACGCCGGGTGCGTGCGCACGCTCCGGGTGTCGAGCTTCGTGGCCTGCATCTGCTGGATGCGTGACTGCAGCGCACGGATCTCCTCGCCCGCCGGAGCGGGGGAGTCGATGGTGAGTGCGGCATCCGTCATGCCCTCATGTTCGAATATATGTTCGAATAAGTCAATCCGGTTGTGACAGCCTGTGGAGAGCCGGATTTCTCTCCACAACCTTCGCCCTTCACCGCCCGGTGTCGGCGCCGTGGCCTAGGGTCGAAACCATGACCAGCACGACAGTACCGACCCCCTCCGACACCCGACAGCCCACGGCCATCGATGCCATCGCCGAGCGCTGGGTCGACACCGTGGTCGAGCTCGAGCCGGTGCTCGGCACCTACATCGGGCGCACCGAGGTGAACGATCGCTACGGCGACCTTTCACCCGAGGGTCACGAGCGTCATCTCGCCGCCGTGAAGTCGGTGCTGGCCGAGCTCGCCGCCGCCACGCCGGTCGACGAGGTCGACGAGGTCACGAAGACCGATCTGCGCAACGAGCTCGAACTCACCGTGGCGAGTTCGGAGGCCGGTCTGCAGCTGCGCGACCTCAACGTCATCGACTCGCCGAGTCAGCACATCCGCGAGGTCTACGACCTCATGCCCGCTGCAACGGTTGACGACTGGTCGGTGGTCGCGAAGCGTCTCTCCGCGGTCGAAGAGGCCGTCGACGGTTACATCGTGACCTTGCGGGAGGGGATGCGTCGCGGCACCGTGCCGGCCCGCCGCCAGGTGGTCGAGGTGCTGGCCCAGGTGCGTAAGAACTCTGGCCCCGACAGCTTCTTCACCGAGTTCGCGGGCGGAGCCCGGGTGATCGCCGAGACCGAGACCGAGACCGAGGCGGAGACCGGGGCGGGTGGTGCGCCGAGCGAGCTGCCCGCCGCCCTGCGCGCCGATCTCGAACGCGCGGCGGAGACCGCGAGCGAGGCGTACTCGAAGCTCGCCCAGTTCCTCGAGAACGAGCTCGCCCCGGTCGCGAGCACCCGCGACGCGGTGGGCCGGGAGCTCTACGCGCTGCAGTCGCGCCGCTTCCTCGGGGCCACCATCGACCTCGACGAGACCTACGAGTGGGGCATCGAAGAGCTCGGCCGCATGGTGCGCGAGCAGGAGGCCATCGCCGAGGAGATCAAGCCGGGCGCATCCGTGGCGGAGGCCATCGCCTTCCTCGATGCCGATCCGAGCCGCAAATTGCACGGTACGGATGCGTTGCAGGCCTGGATGCAGGCCACCAGCGACCGCGCGGTAGCAGAACTCGGCGCGACCCACTTCGACATCCCCACCGAGATCCGCGCCCTGGAGTGCATGATCGCGCCCACCCACGAGGGCGGCATCTACTACACCGGCCCGACCGACGACTTCTCGCGCCCGGGTCGCATGTGGTGGTCGGTGCCCGATGGGGTCACCGAGTTCGACACCTGGCGCGAGCTGACCACGGTCTACCACGAGGGCGTCCCCGGTCACCACCTGCAGATCGGCCAGGCCGTCTACAACCGGGCGAAGCTCAACACCTGGCGTCGTCAGCTCGCCGGCACGAGCGGTCACGCCGAGGGGTGGGCGCTCTATGCCGAGCGCCTGATGGAGGAGCTCGGCTACCTCGACGACCCGGCCGATCGGTTGGGCATGCTCGACGGGCAGCGCATGCGTGCCGCCCGCGTCGTACTCGACATCGGTGTGCATCTGCAGAAGCCACGGCTCGACGGCACCGGCACCTGGGATGCGGAGTACGCCCTGGAGTTCATGCGGCAGAACGTGAACATGGATGACGCGTTCATCCGGTTCGAGGTCAACCGCTACCTCGGCTGGCCCGGGCAGGCTCCTTCCTACAAGGTCGGCCAGCGCATCTGGGAGGAATTGCGTGACACGCTGCGTGCGCGCGAGAAGGAGGCCTTCTCGTCGAAGGAGTTCCACCGGCGCGCTCTCGACCTCGGTGGTGTCGGGCTCGACACCCTCCGCTCGGCGCTCCTGAAGGAGTAGGTGGCATGCGCCTCTCCCGTTCTCCCTACGAACTGACCGTCGGTTCGGCGCTCGACGACCTGCACCCGGTGCTGCGGCGGTACTTCGGCCCGGTCCCGACCGGCATGCGCGGCTACGGCAACGGCGTCTTCGAGGTTGTCGGCACACCGCGCCGATGGCTGTGGCCGGTGCTCGCGCTCCTGGCCCGCCAGGGAATCCTGTTCCCGGTCTGGGAGCACAGCGTGCCGTTCACCGTGGTGAACGCACCGCTCCTCGATCGCGACGGGCGCACGGCGGTGGTGGCGGTGCGCCGGTTCCATTTCGGGAGCGGTGCTGCGGCGATGGTCGACGCGATCACCGCAGAGAACCCGGGTGCCGACGGACTGGTCGACCACCTCGGGGTCGACCGCCGTTTCCGGGTGCGGTTGGCAGCCCGGGTGGTGCGTGGCGAGTTCCACCTGGTGTCGACGCGCCTCGAGGTGAGACTCGGGCGTCAGTACGTCGCCCTGCCTGCCGCTGTCGCGCCGCAGGTGCACCTGGTCGAGCGCTTCGACGACGCGGCGCGCGGGGGAGAGGGGGCGCAGCGGGTCTCGGTCACCGTCGATGCTCCGTTGCTCGGGCGCCTCTACGAGTACACCGGCACCTTCACTTACGAACTGCGCGCCGAACAGGAACCGGCCCAGTCGCGTGCGGCTGAGCAAGCACGCACCGAAGAGGCCGATGCGGGTTCGCGATGACTGCTGAGCCGGGTCGTAAGGTCGTCATCGCGGGCGCCTCGGGTTTCATCGGCAGCCGGCTCGTGGAGGCGTTCCGCCGCGAGGGCGCCCAGGTCGCAGTGATCGGCCGCTCCGGCCCCGACGCGCGATGGAGCGGTCCCTCTGGGGTCGCCGCCGTGGTCGACGGCGCCGACCTCCTGATCAACCTCGCGGGCAAGAGCGTCAACTGCCGCTACGACGCGGCGAACCGAGCCGAGATCTTCCGCTCCCGGCTCGCCACCACGCGAGCGTTGCACGACGCGGTCGCCGCCGCCGCGCATCCGCCCCGCCTCTGGATCAACTCCTCCACCGCCACCATCTACCGCCATGCCGACGACCGGGCGATGACCGAATCGACGGGCGACATCGGCGAGGGCTTCTCGGTGAACGTCGCCACGAGCTGGGAGGAGGAGTTCTTCCGCGGCGAACTCCCCGGCACGCGACGGGTGGCGCTGCGCATGGCCATCGTGCTGGGCGACGGCAGTGCGCTCACGCCGATCCTCGCCCTGGCCCGGACAGGGATCGGCGGCCCGCAACTCGACGGGCACTGGCCGGTCACCCCGGGGCGCCGTGCGGCGGGCACCTACCACCGCTTCCGGCGGGCATCGAGCGGCGGCCGGCAGAAGTTCAGCTGGGTGCACATCGACGACGTGCTGGGCGTCATCCGCT
>BADC01000748.1 GCA_000333435.1 Corynebacterium-like bacterium B27
AGGCGAAGCTCGACGGTTACACCGAGACGATCTTCGGTCGCCGGCGCCCGTTCGCCAACCTGAACAGCGCGAACCGGGTGCTGCGCGACAACGACGAGCGGGCGGCGCTGAACGCGCCCATCCAAGGCACGGCGGCCGACATCATCAAGATCGCGATGATCGGCATCTCGGCCGACCTGGCTGCTCAGGGGCTCGGCTCGAAGATGCTGCTGCAGGTGCACGACGAGCTCGTGTTCGACGTGGCGCCGGGGGAGTGGGATGCGCTGGCCGACGTGGTGACCACCCGCATGTCCACCGCCGCGTCGCTGTCGGTGCCGCTCGAGGTGCAGATCGGCCGGGGCCAGAACTGGAACGAAGCCGCACACTGATCGTTCTGTGCCGGCCGGGGCGGAGGCGCGCGCCGGGACGCTCGGCGCGCCATCACCGGAAGTCCCGGGAGTTCGTCTTCGCGCTGAGCACGAGCGGCTCGAAACGATCGGCCACGATGTTGGTGACCCCCTCCTTCGACCGCTCGAGGATGCCGCGCACGATCAACGCGGGTGAATCGCGCGCCACCCGGCGATGCCGGGTCCACACCCCGACGCTGCAGATGACGTTGAGGATGCCCGTCTCGTCCTCGAGGTTCATGAAGGTGATACCGCTGGCCGTCGCGGGGCGCTGCCGATGCGTCACCACCCCGCCGACCTCGATGCGCCGCCCGTTCTCGGCCGCCGCGAGCTCGGCGACCGAGAGCGCCCCGCGCCGTCGCAATTCGTCGCGGACATGCGCGAGCGGATGGTCGTCGGGCGAGATGCCGGTGGCCCAGAGGTCGTAGACCACCTGCTCCTCGGCGCTCAGCAGGGGCAGGAGCGGTGGCTGCACCGACACGAAGGTTCCCGGCAGGTACTCGGCCCGCTCCTGGGCCGCATTCCCGGCCTCCCACAGGGCTTCGCGCTTGGTCAGGCCGAGTGACTCGAACGCGCCGGCGGTGGCGAGCGCCTCGAGCTGCGGTGTGGTGAGACCGACCCGCCGCGCCAGGTCGGCCATGCTGAGGTACCGGCCGTGCTCGTCGCGTTCGGCCACGATGCGCTCGGCGAGCTTCTCACCGATCGAGGTCACCTCGGCCAGCCCCAGCCGCACGGCGAGGTTGCCGTCGCGCCGGTGCTCGGCCGTGCGGTCGGGTGCCTCACGATCGAAGACCTCAGGCACCGGCGCGGGCGGATGCACGCACTCCTCCAGTCCCGTCTCCGCCACCGTTCCGCCCTCCTCGCTCACCCCGTCCCGGTCGGCGAGCAGGAGCGGCTCGAGTCCCGCCTGCACTCCGGAGCGCTGGATGTCGGGGCGTCGCACCTCAACACCGTGCCGCCGTGCATCCGCCGTCAGCGTCTGCGGGGAGTAGAACCCCATCGGCTGCGCCCGCAGCAGTGCTGCCAGGAACGCGGCGGGATAGTGCAGTTTGAACCACGAGCTCGCGTAGACCAGCAGGGCGAAACTCGTGGAGTGGCTCTCGGCGAATCCGAAGTTCGCGAAGGCTTCGATGCGCTGATAGATGTCATCGGCGAGCTCGCCCGTGATGCCGTTGCCGGCCATCCCTTGGTAGAGCTTCTCCCGCAGCCGCGAGATCTTCTCCAGCCCTCGTTTGGAGCCCATCGCCCGCCGCAGCAGATCGGCGTCGTCAGCGTTGCAGCCGCCCACCGCCATCGCCATCTGCATCAGCTGTTCCTGGAACAGCGGCACCCCGAGGGTGCGCTCGAGCACCGGCTTCAGCTTCGGGTGCAGGTACGTGATCGGTTCGAAACCGAGCTTGCGCCGGATGTACGGATGCACGGCGCCGCCCTGAATGGGGCCGGGCCGGATCAACGCGATCTCCACCACCAGGTCGTAGAACCGACGTGGCTGCAGTCGGGGGAGGGTGCCCATCTGCGCCCGGCTCTCCACCTGGAAGACGCCGATCGAATCGGCCCGGCAGAGCATGTCGTAGACACCGGCCTCTTCTTTCGGGATGCTGTCGAGATCCCATTCCCGGCCGGTCGATTCCCGAACGAGGTCGAAGGTGTGCTGCAGTGCCGAGAGCATGCCGAGGCCCAGCAAGTCGAACTTCACGAGGCCCATCCAGGCGCAGTCGTCCTTGTCCCACTGCAGCACGGTGCGGTCGTCCATCCGCGCGTTCTCGATCGGGCAGACCTCGCCCACCGGGCGATCGGTGAGCACCATCCCGCCGGAATGGATGCCCAGGTGGCGAGGGAACCCGAGGAGGTCGGTGGCGAGGTCGATCACCTCGGCGGGGATGTCGTGGTCACCGCTCTCGACCATCGGCCCCCAGCGTTCGACCTGCTTCGACCACGCATCCTGCTGCCCGGGGCTGTGACCGAGCGCCTTGGCCATGTCGCGCACCGCGAACTTCGGCCGGTACTGGATGACATTGGCCACCTGAGCGGCGTTGCGCCGGCCGTACTTGCGGTAGACGTACTGGATGACCTCCTCCCGCCGATCGGAGTCGAAGTCGACATCGATGTCGGGCTCCTCCTCGCGCATGGCTGAGAGGAAGCGTTCGAACGGCAGCAGACACGCGATCGGATCGACTGCGGTGATCTTCAGCACGTAGCAGACCGCCGAGTTCGCCGCCGAGCCGCGACCCTGACAGAGGATGCCGAGCGAGCGGGCCTCGCGCACGATGTCGTACACGATGAGGAAGTAGCCCGGGAAGTCTTTCATCTCGATGACGCTGAGTTCGCGCTCGATCCGCTCCCAGACCTTCGCGTCGGCTTCCGGGTAGCGATCGGCCACGCCCGCGATCACCAGCTCGCGCAGATACGACATGTCGGTGTGCCCGGGTGGAACCTCCTGGCGGGGCAGCTTCGGCTTGGCACGGCGCAGCTCGAACGCCACCTCGTCGGCCACCTCGACCGTGCGTTCGACGGCACCGGGGTAACGGCCGAAGCGCTGCGCCATCTCGGCACCCGAGCGCAGGTGTGCGACCGGTGCCCCCGGCAACCAGCCGTCGAGCTCGTCGAGACTGCGGCGAGCCCGAACGGCGGCGATGGCCTCGGCCAGGCGGTGGCGTTCGGGAACGGCGTAGTGGACGTTGCCGGTGGCGACGGATGCGAGTCCCCGCCGCTCGGCGAGAGCGAACAGCGCATCGTTGATGCTGCTGTCGAGCGGTTGCCCGCTGTCGCTCAACTCCACCAGCACGTTCTCCCGGCCGAAGAGGGCGACCAGGCGATCGAGCTCGCGATCGGCCCCTTCCTCCCCGTCGCGGGCGAGCGCCTGTCGCACCAGGCCCTTGCGGCATCCCGTGAGCACCAGCCAATCGCTCTCGGCATCCTCGGCCAGCTGTTCCAGCCGGTACAGCGGCTTGCCCTTCTCGGCGCCGGGCGCCAATTGCGCGGTAGTGATGGCGCCGGCGAGCCGGTGATAGCCCTGCTGCCCCCGAGCGAGCACGAGCAGGTGCGAACCTTCGGGATCGGCCACCCCGTTCTGCGGGGCACTCAGCTCGAGTGAGAGCTCGGCGCCGAAGATGGTTCTCACGCCATGCATCTCGGCCGCCTCGGCGAAGCGGGCGAGACCGTAGAAGCCGTCATGGTCGGTGAGCGCGAGGGCGTGCAGACGCAACCGCGCGGCCTCCTGAACCAACTCCTCGGGAGAGGACGCGCCGTCGAGAAAGCTGAAGTTCGAGTGCGCGTGCAGCTCGGCGTAGGGCACCACCGTCTCGTCGGTGGAGCCAGGCTCCACCACGACCGGGGGAACGTAGGCCGGACGTTTGCGCGAGTGGGTCTCCTCGCTCTCCATCACATGTCGCGGACGCGTGCGCCCGGACATCTTCGCCTCGAGCTCCGACCACTTGACCGGCGGGTTCTGCCACCCCATCAGAGTCCCTCCCCAGCAATGGCCGGCCTAGTCATAGCGGGCCTCCGCGAACCAGGTTCCCCGCTCCAATGCCAGGAGCCAGGCGGTGCCGTCGGCGTCGACCACCTGGAAGCGGTTGAAGCGACGCCGAGCCGCCGAATCCCACCAGCGCTCGAACACGGGCCAGGGCCCTGCCCACGCTTGGATCGGGCGGAGCTGTCGGCCGCCGGCCTCGGGCGAGAAGTACGCCGGTTCGGCCGTCAGCACACCCCGCTCGGTGATCGCCACCTCCCGCTCCTGCTCAGCGAGCACGAGCACGGCGCGAGGCTGGTCGAACACCGTGGTGGGCAACGGCGGCGGAATGCTGCCCGGCCACGGTGCGTGCTCAGCGCTTTGTGCGCTGCCTCCGCCGACTGCGGCTCGTGCGGCGGCGACCCCCCGGGTGGCAGTCTGGGTCTGGTCCCGACTCCGATCCCGGCCCCGTCCCGGGCTGTGGCCCTGAGCGCGGCTCCGGCTCGGGGCGCGGCCTTTCGACTCGACCACATCGGCCCGCTGCTCCACCCGGTCGCCCCAGGGCACGGTGATCTGCCGCTCGCGCGGCGAGCGACCGCCGCCGATCGACGCGGTCAGCACTCCTTCATGCCCCACCATGCTCTGCACCCGGGACAGGCCGTGATGGATGCGCTCCTCCGAGCCGCTGCCCCAGAGACCGGTCTCGTGCCGTGCACTGTGATCGACCGTCTCGGCGACGATGCGCACCCGGGCGATCGGCGAGGAGAGCGTGCTCTCGATGGTGCTGCCGCCCTGCAGCTGCCAACGCACCCGATCGACCACATCGCTCGCCGAGAACCACCGTGGATGCAGCCAGCCCCGATCGCGCCGCTCACCGCGCTCACTGGTGAGCTCGACCCGCAACGCGGTGCAGACCAGACGAGCGGCGGCCAGATCGCCGACGAAACGCTCCGCCGCCGCCCGCACGCCGAAGGCCACCTGGTCGATGCGGTCGAGCGGTGGTTCGAAATCGCTGATGCTCTCCCTCACTCGGGC
>BADC01000747.1 GCA_000333435.1 Corynebacterium-like bacterium B27
TCATCGCCGAGGTGAAGCGTGCCAGCCCCTCGCGCGGCCCGCTGGCGACGATCGCCGATCCGGCCGACCTTGCCGCACGGTATGCCGCCGGCGGCGCCGGGGCGATCAGCGTGCTCACCGAGCAGCGGCGGTTCAAAGGCTCGCTCGATGACCTCGTCGCCGTGCGCGCCGCCGTCGACATCCCGGTGCTCCGCAAGGACTTCATCGCCACCGAGTACCAGGTGCTGGAGGCCCGAGCCGCCGGCGCCGATCTGGTGCTGCTCATCGTGGCCGCCCTCGACCAGCCGACCCTCGCCCGACTGCACGAGTTCGTCACGTCGCTGGGTATGACGCCGCTGGTCGAGACCCACGACGAGGCCGAGGTCTCCCGTGCCGTCGACCTGGGTGCCCGGCTCGTGGGCGTGAACGCCCGCAACCTCAGCACCTTCGAGCTCGACATCGACCTGTTCGGCCGGCTGGCCGACCGCATCCCGGCGGGCACCGTGAAGGTGGCCGAGTCGGCCGTCTCCACCGCCGCTGACGTCGCCCACTACCGGTCGGCCGGTGCCGACGTGGTGCTGGTCGGCGAAGCCCTCGTCACGGGGAACGACCCCGAGGCGACACTGAAGGAGTTCCTCGCCGTATGACCGACGTCTCCCACTCGCTCCGCGCCGAAGCCGGGCCGTTCTTCGGCGAATTCGGTGGCCGGTTCATGCCCGAGTCGCTCATCGCCGCGCTCGACGAACTCGACGAGGCCTACCAGCTGGCCAAGCTCGATCCCGCGTTCCACCAGGAACTGGCCGCGCTCGGCCGCACCTACACGGGCCGTCCGTCGATCCTCACCGAGGTGCCGCGCTTCGGCCGGCACGCCGGCGGTGCCCGCGTCATCCTGAAGCGCGAAGACCTCAACCACACCGGGTCGCACAAGATCAACAACGTGCTGGGGCAGGCTCTCATCGCGCGGCGCATCGGCAAGACGCGCCTCATCGCCGAGACCGGCGCCGGCCAGCACGGCGTGGCGACGGCCACCGCGGCGGCACTGTTCGGCATGGAGTGCGTCGTCTACATGGGCGAGGTCGACACCGAGCGCCAGGCCCTCAACGTGGCCAGGATGCGCCTGCTCGGCGCCGAGGTCATCCCGGTGAAGAGCGGCACCCGCACGCTCAAGGACGCCCTGAATGAGGCCTTCCGCGACTGGGTCGCGAACGTCGAGAACACCCACTACCTCCTCGGCACGGTCGCCGGCCCGCACCCGTTCCCGGTGATGGTGCGCGACTTCGTGAAGGTCATCGGCGAAGAGGCGCGGCAGCAGGTGCTCGAGCTCACCGGAGCGCTGCCGGATGCGGTCACCGCGTGCGTCGGCGGCGGTTCGAACGCGATCGGCATCTTCCACGCCTTCCTCGACGACACCTCCGTCGGCCTCTACGGCTACGAGGCCGCCGGGCTCGGCGCCGACACCGAGAAGCACGCGGCCACCATCACAAAGGGCCGCCCGGGCGTCTTGCACGGCTCGCGCAGCATCATGCTGCAGGATGCCGACGGCCAGACCCTCGACTCGCACTCCATCTCCGCCGGACTCGACTACCCGGGCGTCGGCCCTGAGCACGCCTGGCTCGCCTCCATCGGCCGGGCGAACTACCGGCCGATCACCGACGACGCCGCCATGCAGGCCTTCCGGCTGCTCTGCAGCACCGAGGGCATCATCCCGGCGATCGAGTCCGCGCACGCGCTGGCCGGCACCCTCGAACTCGGCCGCGAGCTGGGGCCCGATGCCACCATCCTCGTGTCGCTCTCCGGTCGCGGCGACAAAGACGTCGAGACCGCGGGCCGCTACTTCGACGTGCTCGACGAGCAGGGGAACGCCAAGGTATGAGCCAGATCATCCACGAGTCGCCGGTCGCGAGCACCATCGCCGCCGCCAACGCCGAGCGGGCCGGTGCTCTGGTGGGCTACCTGCCGGTCGGCTTCCCGTCACTCGACGCGAGTGTCGACGCCGCGGTCGCCCTGGTCGAGAACGGCGTCGACGTGCTCGAACTCGGTCTGCCCTACTCCGACCCGGTGATGGACGGCCCGGTCATCCAGGCCGCCACGCTCGCCTCGCTCCAGGCCGGGTTCCGGTTGACCGACGCGTTCACAGCGGTCGAGCGCATCCGTGCCCGCGTCGACGCCCCGGTGCTCCTCATGACGTACTGGAACCCGGTACTGCAGTACGGCGTCGACCGTTTCGCCGACGACCTCGCCGCAGCCGGTGGCGCCGGGCTCATCACGCCCGACCTCACGGTCGACTCCGGCGCCGACTGGCTGGCCGCGAGCGACCGCACGGGCCTCGACCGCGTGTTCCTGGCCGCGCCCACCTCCACCGATGCCCGACTGCGCCTGGCGGTGGAGAACAGCCGCGGCTTCGTCTACACCGTCTCGACCATGGGCATCACCGGCGCTCGTGCCGACCTCGACGCGGCCGCCCGCACGCTCGTCGCCCGATTGCGCGAGCAGGGCGCCGACAGCCTGGCGGTCGGGATCGGCGTGTCGACGGCCGAGCAGATAGCCGAGATCCTGGGCTACGCCGACGGCGCCATCGTGGGTTCGGCCCTCGTCAAGGCCCTTGCCGACGGCGGTGTGGCCGCCGTGGGCCGGCTCGCCGCGGAGCTGGCCACCGGCACCGGACGCTGAACGCGGCGCGGCGCGGGGCGGCGCGGCGAGGCTGCGGGGGCTCTGGATCGGCTGCGGTCGCCGCTGCGGTAGGATCGATCGACCCGAGCGCCACAAGTGAAGTCGGAGCCAATTCCACAATCCGCGAAGATCTGCCGCGGAAATCCTTGAAATTCATGGGCCATCGTCGTCCCAGTTCCCTAAGTTCCACGTAGAGGACGGTTCTCTATGGCCAGTCAGCCGAGTCACAGTTTCAGCTTCAGCGCACTCCCGCCTGCCCAGGGCCTGTACGACCCGGCGGCCGAGAAGGACGCCTGCGGCCTGGCCATGGTGGCGACGCTGCGCGGCACCGCGGGCCACGACATCATCGACACCGCGCTCGGTGCCCTCCGCAACCTCGAACACCGCGGCGCCATCGGCTCGGATGCGGGCACCGGCGACGGCGCGGGCATCCTGACCCAGATTCCGGATGCGTTCCTGCGCGCCGTCGCGCCCGTCGAGTTGCCGCCGGTCGGCCGGTACGCGGTGGGCAACGCCTTCCTGCCGCTGGACGCGGGGGAGCGGCAGCAGGTGATGGACCACATCGCCGATCTCGCCGAGCAGGAAGACCTGCGCATCCTCGGCTGGCGTGAGGTGCCCGTGCGCCCGGACGAGCTCGGCCGGCTCGCCCGCGACGCCATGCCCGCCATCTGGCAGCTGTTCGTGCAGTCGGTGCGCACCACCGAGTCGGGTGCGACGCTCTCCGACCTGCCGCTCGACCGGCAGGCGTTCCGGCTGCGCAAGCGCGCCGAGCTCGAGCACCAGGTGTACTTCATGTCGCTGTCGTGCCGCACCATCACCTACAAGGGGATGGTGACCACGCTCCAGCTCGAGCCGTTCTACCCCGACCTCTCCGACGAGCGGTTCGCGTCGAAGCTCGCCCTGGTGCACTCGCGCTACTCCACCAACACCTTCCCGTCGTGGCCGCTGGCACAGCCGCTGCGCATGATGGCGCACAACGGCGAGATCAACACGGTGCAGGGCAACCGCAACTGGATGCGCGCCCGGCAGTCCCAGCTCGAATCGGAGCTGCTGGGCGACCTGTCGCCGCTGTACCCGATCGTCACCCCCGGCCTCAGCGACTCCGGCTCCTTCGACGAGGTGGTTGAGCTGCTCACCCTCGCCGGCCGGTCGCTGCCGCACGCCATCATGATGATGGTGCCCGAGGCGTGGGAGAACCAGTCCGACTTCGAAGACGCCCGGCGCGCGTTCTACGAGTACCACTCCATGCTGATGGAGCCGTGGGACGGCCCGGCCGCGCTCATCTTCACCGACGGCACGCTCGCCGGCGCGACGCTCGACCGCAACGGCCTCCGCCCCGGGCGGTACCTGATCACCGACGACGGCCTGGTCATCCTCGCCAGCGAGATCGGCGTGAGCCCCGACATCGAGCCGTCGCGCGTGGTGCGGAAGGGTCGGCTGCGCCCGGGCAAGATGTTCCTCGTCGACACGGCGGCCGGCCGCCTGATCGAAGACGACGAGATCAAGGCGGAACTCGCGGCGGCAGAACCCTACGGGGAGTGGCTCGACGAGGGGCGCATCAACCTCCGCGACCTCCCGGAGCGCGAGCACATCGTGCACACGCCCGCGTCCGTCACCCGGCGTCAGCGCACCTTCGGCTACACCGAGGAGGAGGTGCGCATCCTGCTCACCCCGATGGCGAAGAACGGTGCGGAGCCGCTCGGCGCCATGGGTTCGGACACGCCGATCGCCGTACTCTCGGACCGGCCGCGGCTCTTGTTCGACTACTTCACCCAGCAGTTCGCGCAGGTGACGAACCCGCCGCTCGACTCCATCCGCGAGGAGGTCGTGACGAGCCTGCGTCTCGGGCTCGGCCCGGAGCGCAACCTGCTCGACGCCACACCCGAGCACACCCGCCAGGTCATCCTCGACTTCCCGGTGATCGACAACGACGAGCTGGCGAAGATCCAGCACATCGACCCGTCGTCCGGCAGCCGGCTCACCACGACCATCAAGGGTCTGTACCGGGTCGACGAGGGACCGAAGGCGATGCAGAACCGCATCGCGGCGATGTGCGCCGAGGCCGACGAGGCGATCGAGCGCGGGGCGCAGTTCATCGTGCTCTCGGACCGCGACTCCAACAAAGACCTGGCCCCGGTGCCGTCGCTGCTCATGCTCGCCGGTGTGCACCACCACCTCATCCGCCAGCAGACCCGCATGAAGGTGGGCCTGATCGTCGAGGCGGGTGACGTGCGCGAGGTGCACCACGTGGCGCTGCTGATCGGCTACGGCGCGTCGGCGGTCAACCCGTACCTGGCGATGGAGACCTGCGAGAACCTCGTCCGCTCGGGCGAGATCTCCGGCGTCACGCCCGAGAAGGCCGTCAAGAACCTGATCAAGGCGCTCGGCAAGGGCGTGCTCAAGATCATGTCGAAGATGGGCATCTCCACGGTCTCCTCCTACGCGGGGGCGCAGACCTTCGAGGCCGTTGGCCTTTCGCCGGAGTTCGTGGCGGAGTACTTCACCGGCACCTCGTCGAAGCTCGGCGGCGTCGGCATCGACGTGATCGCCGCGGAGAGCGCGGCGCGGCACGCGGCCGCCTACCCGGAGGACGGCGCCATCACGGTGCACGAGCCCCTCGCGGTCGGCGGCGAGTACCAGTGGCGGCGCGAGGGCCCGCCGCACCTGTTCAACCCCGACACCGTGTTCCGGCTGCAGCACGCCACCCGGGCCAGGCGGTACGACATCTTCCGTGAGTACACCAAGCTGGTCGACGACCAGGCCGAGAACCTCATGACGATGCGCGGCCTGTTCAAGCTGCGCACGGGCATCCGCCCTGCCGTGCCGATCGACGAGGTCGAGCCGGTGGAGTCGATCGTGAAGCGGTTCTCCACGGGTGCGATGAGCTACGGCTCCATCTCGAAGGAGGCGCACGAGACCCTCGCGATCGCCATGAACCGGCTCGGCGCGAAGTCGAACACCGGTGAGGGCGGCGAAGACGTCGACCGGCTGCTCGACCCGGAGCGGCGTTCGGCGATCAAGCAGGTCGCATCCGGGCGGTTCGGGGTGACGAGCATGTACCTCACGCACGCCACCGACATCCAGATCAAGATGGCGCAGGGCGCCAAGCCCGGCGAGGGCGGTCAGCTGCCGCCCACGAAGGTCTACCCGTGGGTGGCGCGCACCCGGCACGCGACCGCCGGCGTCGGGCTCATCTCGCCCCCGCCGCACCACGACATNTACTCGATCGAAGACCTCAAGCAGCTCATCTTCGACCTCAAGCGCGCGAATCCGGATGCCCGGGTGCACGTCAAGCTCGTGTCGCAGAACGGCATCGGGGCGGTCGCCGCCGGTGTCACGAAGGCGCTGGCCGACGTCGTGCTGGTGTCGGGTCACGACGGCGGCACGGGCGCGAGCCCGCTCAACTCGCTCAAGCACGCGGGCACGCCCTGGGAGATCGGCTTGGCCGAGACCCAGCAGACCCTCATGCTGAACGGGATGCGCGACCGTGTCGTGGTGCAGGTCGACGGCCAGATGAAGACCGGACGCGACGTCGTGATCGGCGCGCTGCTCGGTGCCGAGGAGTACGGCTTCGCGACGGCGCCGCTCGTGGTGGAAGGCTGCATCCTGATGCGCGTCTGCCACCTCGACACCTGCCCGGTGGGCGTTGCGACGCAGAACCCCGAGCTGCGGGCGCGCTTCAGCGGCAAGCCGGAGTTCGTGGTGAACTTCTTCGAGTTCCTCGCCCAGGAGGTGCGGGAGTACCTCGCCGAGCTCGGGTTCCGCAGCCTCGAGGAGGCCATCGGCCACAACGAGCTGCTCGACATGAACGCGGCGATCGACCACTGGAAGGCCGACGGTCTCGACCTCGCCCCGGTGCTGGTCGGCCCGCACTTCGAGCCCGACGAGCCGCGCTCGAACCACCGCAAGCAGGAGCACGAGCTCGAGAAGCACTTCGACCAGCGCCTCATCCACGAGGCGGTCGCGGCGCTCGATCACGGCGAGCCGGTGGCGATCACGCTGCCGATCCGCAACACCGAGCGCGCGGTCGGCACCATGCTCGGCCACGAGGTCACCAAGCGTCACGGCGAGCAGGGGCTGCCCGACGGCACCATCCAGGTGACGCTGCTCGGCTCGGCCGGGCAGTCGCTCGGCGCGTTCCTGCCGTCGGGCATCACGCTCCGGCTCGAGGGCGACTCGAACGACTACGTCGGCAAGGGCCTCTCGGGTGGTCAGATCATCCTGCGACCCGACCGCCACTCGGTCTTCCCGGCCGAGCGCAACGTCATCGCGGGCAACGTCATCGGCTACGGCGCCACCCGGGGCAGCATGTTCCTGCGCGGCATCGTGGGGGAGCGCTTCCTCGTGCGCAACTCCGGGGCGACCGCGGTCGTCGAGGGCGTGGGCGACCACGCGCTGGAGTACATGACCGGCGGGCTCGCCCTCATCCTGGGCTCCACCGGGCGCAACCTCGGCGCCGGCATGTCGGGCGGCACCGCCTACGTGTACGACCTGCACGAGGAGCGGGTGAACTCCGACTCCCTCTCCTCGGGCGAGCTGCAGCTGCTGCCCCTCGGCGGCGCCGACGTGGAGATCGTGCGCGACCTGCTCGAGCGCCACGAGGCCGAGACCGGATCGCCGCTGGCGGCACGGATGCTCGCCGATTTCGACCAGACGATCGCCTCCTTCGTGAAGGTGCTGCCGCGCGACTACGCCGCGGTGCTCGCCACACGGCAGGAAGCGGTCGAAGAAGGACTCGACCCCGACGGCGACGTCGTCTGGGGGCGCATTTTGGAGGTGACAGGTGGCTGATCCGAAGGGCTTCCTGAAGACGCAGGAGCGCGAGCTCCCCGCCCGCCGGCCGGTGTCGGTGCGGCTCATGGACTGGAAAGAGGTCTACGAGCAGGGCGACATGGCCACCGTCCGGCGACAGGCCGGGCGCTGCATGGACTGCGGCATCCCGTTCTGTCACCACGGCTGCCCGCTCGGCAACCTGATCCCGGAGTGGAACGACTTCACCCGGCGCGACGAGGGTCGCCAGGCGATCGAGCGATTGCACGCCACCAACAACTTCCCCGAGTTCACCGGGCGGTTGTGCCCGGCGCCGTGTGAGGCATCCTGCGTGCTGGGCATCAACCAGCCGCCGGTCACCATCAAGCAGGTCGAGGTCTCCATCATCGACCAGGCGTTCGCGAACGGTTGGGTCACCCCGCACCCGCCGGAGCGCCTCACCGGCAAGACGGTCGCCGTGGTCGGCTCGGGCCCCGCCGGTCTCGCAGCCGCCCAGCAGCTCACCCGGGCCGGGCACACGGTCGCGGTCTACGAGCGCGACGACCGCATCGGCGGCCTCCTGCGCTACGGCATCCCCGACTTCAAGATGGAGAAGCGGCACCTCGAGGGCCGGCTCACCCAGATGATGGCGGAGGGCACCCGCTTCCGCGCCGGCATCGAGATCGGCGTCGACATCTCGTGGGACGACCTGCGCGCGCGCTACGACGCCGTCATCGTCTGCACCGGCGCCACGGTGCCGCGTGACCTGCCCATCCCGGGCCGCGACCTCGACGGCGTGCACTTCGCCATGGAATACCTCGTGCAGCAGAACAAGGTGGGCGCGGGCGACGACATCCTCGGCCAGATCACCGCCGAGGGCAAGCACGTCGTGGTGCTCGGCGGCGGCGACACCGGTGCCGACTGCATCGGCACGGCCCACCGGCAGGGTGCTCTCTCGGTCACGAACCTCGCCATCGGCAAGCAGCCGCCGGTCGAGCGCCCCGAGAACCAGCCCTGGCCGATGTTCCCGACGCTGTTCGAGGTGTCCAGCGCCCACGAGGAGGGCGGCGAGCGCACGTTCCTGGCCTCGACCGTCGAGTTCCTCTCGAACGAGTCGGGCGAGGTGCGGGCCATCCGCGTGGCCGAGACCGAGTTCCTCGACGGCCGGCGGGTGCCGAAGGCCGGCACCGAGCGTGAGATCCCGGCCGACCTGGTGCTGCTCGCGCTCGGCTTCACCGGTGCCGAGGCCGACGACATCACGGGCCAGCTCGGCACCCGCTTCGACCAGCGGGGCAACATCGAGCGCGACAGCGACTACCAGAGCACCGCCCCCGGCGTCTTCGTCGCCGGCGACGCGGGCCGCGGCCAGTCGCTGATCGTCTGGGCGATCGCCGAGGGGCGCGCCGCGGCATCCGCCGTCGACCGTTACCTCGAGGGCGAGACGGAGCTGCCATTCCCGGTGAAGCCCACCGACCGCGCCATCTCGATCTGATAGCCTCCCCGACAACTCCACCGACGATCACCTCCACCACCACCACCATGCGCTCCGGCGCAGAACTCGGAGTAGTACACACTGATGAGACGCGCGAAAATCGTCGCCACCCTCGGGCCGGCGACGTCGACCTATGAGACCATCCGAGCGATCATCGATGCGGGCGTCGACGTCGCCCGGATGAACCTCAGCCACGGCAGCTACGACGTGCACGAGGAGGTCTACCGCAACGTGCGGCAGGCGGCAGACGACTCCGGCCGGGCCGTGGCCGTTCTGGTCGACCTGCAGGGGCCGAAGATCCGGCTCGGCAAGTTCGAGAACGGGCCCTACGACCTCGCCGAGGGCGACATCTTCAAGATCACCGTCGAGGACATCATCGGCAACAAGGAGATCTCCTCCACCACGTTCAAGGGTCTGCCCCAGGACGTGAAGCCCGGCGACCCCCTGCTCATCGACGACGGCAAGGTCACGCTGCGCGTGCTCGAGACCGACGGCACCGTGGTGACCACCAAGGTCGAGGTGCCGGGTGCCGTGTCGAACAACAAGGGCATCAACCTGCCCGGCGTCGCCGTCAACGTGCCGGCGATGTCGGAGAAGGACATCGCCGACCTCCGCTGGGGCCTCAAGCTCGGCGCCGACCTGATCGCGCTCTCCTTCGTGCGGAACGCCGCCGACGTGGAGCTCGTGCACGAGATCATGGCCGAGGAGGGGCGCAAGGTCCCCGTCATCGCGAAGATCGAGAAGCCCCAGGCGGTCGACAACCTCGAGGAGATCATCGACGCCTTCGACGGCATCATGGTCGCCCGCGGCGACCTCGGCGTGGAGCTGCCGCTCGAAGCCGTCCCGATCGTGCAGAAGCACGCCATCGAGCTCTCGCGGCGCATGGCGAAGCCGGTCATCGTCGCCACCCAGGTGCTCGAGTCGATGATCTCCTCGCCCCGCCCAACCCGCGCCGAGGCGTCCGACTGCGCCAACGCGGTGCTCGACGGCGCCGACGCGGTCATGCTCTCCGGCGAGACCAGCGTGGGTGAGTTCCCGGTGATCACGGTGCAGACGATGGCCCGCATCATCGAGTCGACCGAGGAGCACGGGCTGGAGCGCATCCCCGCGCTCGGCACGAAGCCGCGCACCCAGGGCGGCGCGGTCACGCTCGCCGCCGCCGAGGTCGGCGACTTCGTCGGTGCGAAGTTCCTCTGCGTGTTCACCGAGTCGGGCGACTCCGTGCGCCGCATGACCCGGCTGCGTTCCACCATCCCGATCCTCGGATTCACGCCGCTGCCGGGCATCCGCAACCGCATGGCGCTGAGCTGGGGCGTGCAGTCCTACCTCGTGCCCCGCGTGACCCACACCGACGAGCTGATGGTGCAGGTCGACGACGTGCTGCTCGGCCTCGGCCGCGCTCAGCTCGGCGACAAGGTCATCGTGATCTCCGGTTCCCCTCCCGGCGTCGCCGGCACCACCAATGACATGCGCGTGCATGTCATCGGCTCCGCGCACAACCCGCTGCGCCCGGAGACCTTCGACAACTGACCCTCTGCGCGGATGCGCGGAACCGGCTCAAGATTCGGCCAGGATTCGATCAGCCTTTGATCGGGTCCTGGCCGATTTCCGTCACGCGGGCTTTTCGCGGTGTTAGTTTCGGGCGTTCCCATCCGTGCTCGGGCCTTTCCGACCCGACGATCCCGCCCGTCCGACCCGACCCGAAGGCACCCGCACATGACCCGATCCCGCCTCGCCCTGCGCGCCCTCAGCGCCGGAGCCGCTCTCGCGACCGTGGCCGCCCTCTCCGGCTGCTCCGCCGTCCTCCCGCTGTTCGGAATCCAGCCCACCCCGCCCGCACCCGCCGCGCTCGAGGGCACCGCCCCCAAGAGCGCTCCGGCCGCCGACAGCAGCCTGCAGTTCGCGTCGGTGTTCACCGACATGGGCTCCGTGCACCCCACCGTCGACATCGCCGACCAGCTGCAGCTGCGGCTCGACGTCTGGACCGAGCAGAAGACGCACGAGTGGACCCCGGATGCCGACAAGCGGTTCTCGTTCGTCATCGGCGTCTACGACCAGCGGGTGCCCGCTGAGGCGCCCTTCGACCAGAAGCGCCGGGTGTACATGTCGAACATCACCGTGTCGGCGCAGACGACGGCAGTGAGCGGCGCGGCGGAGTCACCGTACCTCCTGAACACCGACCCGCTGAAGGTCACCCTCGATCCGGAGGCGCTTCGCTCGGAGCAGGGCCTCGGGCTCCTCATCACCTCGCCCAAGGGCGGCTTCCAGCTGGAGTCGCAGCAGATCGGCGTGCTGGCCGCGGACACCGAGGGGCTGATGCTCGACTTCGCGATGCAGGTCTCGTACGAGACCGCGCCGCTCTCGAACAGCTACACCACGCAGGTGGTGCACCAGTACGTGCCGGTGGCGATCTTCTCGGAGCTGCCGCCCGCGCCCGTGCCGTCGGCGACCGCAACCCCCACCCCCATCCCGGGGAACTGAGGGTGCTCGTGCACGGTACCGGTGGTGGGACTCGAACCCACACGCCCTCACGGACAACGCATTTTGAGTGCGTCGCGTCTGCCATTCCGCCACACCGGCTTGCTACGAGCGAGCTCCAGAATACCGTAGGGTTGAATCGTGACTGACCAAGAATCGACGACAGCAGTGCCCCGCCGGGTCGTGGTGGCCGAAGACGAATCGCTGATCCGCCTCGACATCGTCGAGATCCTGCGCGACAACGGCTTCGACGTCGTGGGTGAGGCCGGCGACGGCGAGACCGCGGTCGCCCTCGCCACCGAGCTCCGGCCCGACCTCGTCATCATGGACGTCAAGATGCCCCAGCTCGACGGCATCTCGGCCGCCGAGCGGTTGTCGAAAGACCACATCGCCCCGGTCGTGCTGCTCACCGCCTTCAGCCAGAAGGAGCTCGTCGAGCGCGCCACCGAAGCCGGCGCCCTGGCCTACGTGGTGAAGCCGTTCACCCCGAACGACCTGCTGCCGGCGATCGAGATCGCGCTGTCGCGCTACGCGCAGATCATCACGCTCGAGTCGGAGGTCGCCGACCTGGTCGAGCGCTTCGAGACGCGCAAGCTCGTCGACCGCGCCAAGGGCCTGCTGAACGAGAAGATGGGGCTCACCGAGCCCGAGGCGTTCCGCTGGATTCAGAAGGCGTCGATGGATCGCCGTCTCACCATGCACGATGTCGCCCAGGCGATCATCGAGCAGCTGAGCCCGAAGAAGTAGCTCGGCCCTTCGCCGCTACTTCGTCTCGAAGACCTGTCCTTCGGGCCGGTCCTTGATGAAGTTCGTCATCCGTACCGTCGACAGCCGGCGACCGTTCTCGTCACTGATCGCGATCTCGTGCGTCACGAGCGTGCGGCCGAGGCTGATCGCCGTGCAGACGCCGGTGACCCAGCCCGCAGTGGCCGAGCCGGAGTGGCTGGCATTGATCTCGATGCCGACGGCGATCTTCGTCGGACCGGCGTGCAGGTTCGCTGCGGTGGAGCCGAGGCTCTCGGCCAGCACCACGTAGGCGCCGCCGTGCACGAGGCCGAGCGGTTGCGTGTTGCCCTCAACGGGCATCCGGGCCACCGAGCGCTCGGGCGAGAGCTCGAGGAACTGGATGCCCATCCGCTCCGCCAGGGCGCCGATCCCGCGATAGCCGAACACCTCCATGACGTCGAGCGGAAGCGGTTCCTGCTGGTCGCCGGGAGCGGATTCGGGCAGCGTCATCGTCGGGGATCCTGAACTCTCTAGCGTGTCGGAGGGCCTGTGTAGGCTTGCCGTGTGCCGGACAAAGATCAGCCTACCCTCCTCGTCATCGACGGTCATTCGCTCGCGTTCCGGGCGTTCTACGCCCTTCCGGTCGACAGTTTCTCCACCCGTGACGGGCAGCACACGAACGCCATCCACGGCTTCATCGCGATGATGATCAACCTGCTGAAGGCCGAGAATCCCACGCATCTGGCCGTGGCCTTCGACGTCTCGCGGTCGTCGTTCCGCACCCGGGAGTACCCCGACTACAAGGGCACCCGTGGCGAGACACCGCCGGAGTTCGTGGGCCAGGTGCCGCTGCTGCAGGAGGCCCTGCACGCGCTCGGTATCGTCACCATCGAGAAGGAGGATTTCGAGGCCGACGACATCCTCGCGACGCTGGCGCTGCAGGGTGTGCAGCAGGGCTACCGGGTGCTCGTCGTGTCGGGCGACCGGGACGCCATTCAGCTCGTCAACGACGACGTGACCTTGCTCTACCCCTCTCGGCAGGGCGTCTCCGACCTCACCCGGTACGACGTGGCGAAGGTGAACGAACGGTACGGCATCCGCCCCGAGCAGTACCCCGAGATCGCGGCGCTCGTGGGGGAGACGAGCGACAACCTGCCGGGCATCCCCAAGGTGGGCGAGAAGACCGCGGTGAAGTGGCTGAATCAGTACGGCTCGCTCGACGCGATTCTCGAGCACCGCGACGAGATCCCCGGTGTGGTGGGCAACAACCTGCGCGAGTTCGCCGACAACGTCGTGCGCAACCGCAAACTCAACCGGCTGCTCACCGACGTCGAGCTTCCCGTGGGCCCGGCCGATCTCGCGCGCCAGCCGATCGACGAGCAGGCGATGCGCGATGTGTTCGCGCGGCTGGAGTTCCGTACCCTGCTCGACCGCATCCTGAAGCTCGAGGGCATCGGCGGCGACTCCGAGGTGGGTCAGGCCGCCGCCGCCGCGGCGGCGGCGAAAGCCGAGAAGGCGCCGGTGCCGGTGACGCTGCTCGACGACGAGCTCGCGGCGTGGTTGCAGCGGCACTCGGGCAAGACAGACCCGTCGGCGGATGCGCCGGCGCCGGCCGATCTGTCGGGTGCGGTCGCGGTTCAGGTCGAGTTGCTGAACGGGGCACCCATCGCCATCGGCCTCGCCACGCCGCACGAGACGGTCTACCTGCCCTGGACGGCGGGAAACCCGTCGTTCGCCGCTTTCGAGAGCTGGCTGGCGGGGCCTGCGCCCAAGATCCTGTTCGACGCGAAGCGGCAGATCAAGGCACTGCGCTCGGCCGGGCTCGGGTTCGATGGGCTGCTGTTCGATCCGGTCATCGCGGCGTGGCTGCTGAAACCCGATTCGAGTGCCGACCGCTCGCTGGCCCAGCTGGTCGACCGGCATCTGCTCGAAACGTTGCCCACTCCCGACCCCAACCAGCTGGTGCCCGACACCGACACGGTGGTGGGGCCGGCGGAGGAGGCCTGGTACGGCTGGCGGGTGGCGCAGGCGCTGTCGGCGCAGCTCGACGACCGCACACGACGGGTGCTCACCGAGATCGAGATGCCGACGCTCCTCGTGCTGGCGCAGGTCGAGCTGACCGGGGTGACGGTGAGCCACGAGGCCCTGGCCGCCCTGTCGTCGGAGCTCGGCGAGTCGGCCGGGCAGATCGCGGGCGAGGCGTTCGGCATCATCGGCCGCGAGATCAACCTGGGGTCGCCGAAGCAGATCCAGGAGGTGCTCTTCGACCAGCTCGACATGCCGAAGACGCGCGCCACCAAGACCGGCTACTCGACCGACGCGGGAGCGCTGGCCGACCTGCAGGCGTCGAACCCGCATCCGTTCCTCGGCCTGTTGCTGGCGCACCGCGACGCCACGAAGCTGAGGCAGATCATCGAGTCGGTCGACAAGGCCATCGCCGCCGATGGGCGGGTGCACACCACCTACGTGCAGACCGGGTCGTCGACGGGCCGCATCTCGTCGACCGATCCGAATCTGCAGAACATCCCGGTGCGCACCGAGGAGGGGCGGCGCATCCGTGCGGCGTTCCAGGTCGGGTCGGGCTACGAGTCGCTGCTCACGGCCGACTACTCGCAGATCGAGATGCGCATCATGGCGCACCTCTCGGGCGACGCGGGGTTGATCGAAGCGTTCCACTCGGGCGAAGACCTGCACCGCTACGTGGGGGCGCGGGTGTTCGGCGTCGATCCGTCCGACGTCACGCCGAACATGCGCACGAAGGGAAGGCGATG
>BADC01000746.1 GCA_000333435.1 Corynebacterium-like bacterium B27
CGAGGCCGCCCGATGGTGCGCGGGGCCTCGCGGGCCGCCGCGAGGGCGGCGCCGAGCCGCCGGGTGCGGAGGCGCGTGCTGCCGCGTCGCCCGCGACCGGGCAGTCCGGCACCGCACCGTGCGGGCTCGCGGACGAGTGCCGCCACGAGCACCGTGTGCAGTGTGTACAGCACGGCGGCGACGGCGAACGGCACCGCGAGGGCCGACCCCGCGCCGAGCGGATGCCACGCGACGAGCCCGCCGCCGATCAGCGCTCCCACGGCGATCGCCACCCCGAGCACGGTGGCTGCCCTGCTCAGACCGCGTTCGATCGGTGCGCCGGAGTCGTCCGCCTGCGCGGCGTCGACGTACCAGGCCTCCAGCGGGCCCGAGTCGAGCGCCCGGAACACGCCCTGTGCCACCAGCGCGACCGCGAACATCCAGAACCCCGTCGACAGCACGAAGAGGGTCGTCGATCCCACCGCGATGACTCCGGAGGCGACGAGCAGGGGGCGCCGACCCAGCGCATCCGCGAGTCCGCCGGTCGGCAGTTCGAGCAGGAGCACGACGAAGCCCTGGATCGCCAGGAGTGTCCCGACCTCGGCGAGCGAGAGTCCGCGTTCGAGCGGCAGCAGCACGGTGAGCCCGAACACGAGACCCACCGGCAGCCACCGGGTGGCGGTGAGCAGCACGAGCCGGCGCTCCGCCGCTCGGGCACTGACCGCGGCACCGCTCACTGCGCCCCCGAATCCCCCGGCGGACGCAGCTCGACCGGGCTCGACTGGATGGAGACGTGGATGCGCCGCGCCCCCGCGACCCCCGCACCCTTCGTGCGGTACCGCGCCAGCACCGCGCCGAGGTCGGCCTGCAGGGCCGCCGCCTGCTCCGCCGTCACCTCGACGAAGGCGTCGTTCAGGCCGAGCACGTCGACCCATTCGCGGGGCCAGCTCTCGGCCGCATCGAGCCAGCGCTCGGCGCGGTGCGCGAACTGCCGCACGTAGTCGCGCTGCAGCCAGTCGAGGGCGGTGCGGGCATCCTCGTCGCCGGCGAAGTCGGAGTTGACCCAGGAGTGGTAGTCGGTCGACGCCCGCCACACCCGGCGCTTCCCCTCGCCCGAGCCGGTGTCGCTGACGAGGCCGACCGACTCGAGCGCCCGCAGGTGGTAGCTGGTCGCCCCGGTGTTCGTGTCGAGAGCGGCCGCGAGTTCGGTGGCCGTTGCCGGCCCCGCCAGCCGGAGCCGGCCGAGGATGCGCGACCGCAGCGGATGCGCCAGCACCCGCACGGCCCGCGCGTCGAGGTGCATCCCCCGGTAGTCGCTCTGCTCAGCTCCGTCGTCACTCGTCGTCATGACTCGATCATTGCATGCACGGAAAGTATGCACAACTATTGTGCAAAGCAATCGCGCCCGCGCAGCCCGCTTCTCAGGCACGCCGACGGGCGCAGGGGCTACCGTTGACGCATGCCCTCCACCAGCACCACCCCGCCTGCCGACGCCGACACCGCCCGCGAAGAACTGACGTTCACCGATCTCGGCCTCGGCGACGCGGTTCTCAAGGCGCTGAAAGACGTCGGCTACGAGACCCCCTCGGCCATCCAGGCCGCCACGATCCCGCCGCTTCTGGCCGGCCGCGACGTGCTCGGCACCGCCCAGACCGGCACCGGCAAGACCGCTGCCTTCGCGCTCCCGATCCTCGACCGCCTCGACCTCGCCCAGAAGACCCCGCAGGCGCTCGTGCTCGCCCCCACCCGCGAGCTAGCCCTGCAGGTCTGCGAGGCGTTCGAGAAGTACGCGGCGCACCTGCGCGGCGTGCACGTGCTCCCCGTCTACGGCGGGCAGGGGTACGGCGTGCAGCTCTCGGCGCTGCGCCGTGGCGTGCACATCGTGGTGGGCACCCCGGGCCGCATCATGGACCACCTCGACAAGGGCACCCTCGACCTCTCCGAGCTCAAGTACCTCGTGCTCGACGAGGCCGACGAGATGCTCAAGATGGGCTTCGCCGAAGACGTCGAGACCATCCTCGCCGACACCCCCGACGACAAGCAGGTGGCGCTGTTCTCGGCCACGATGCCGGCGCAGATCCGTCGCATCTCACAGAAGTACCTGCACGACCCGGACGAGATCACGGTCAAGGCGACGACCACCACCTCGGCCAACATCACCCAGCGCTACCTCGTCGTGTCGTACCCGCAGAAGGTCGACGCGCTCACCCGCATCCTCGAGGTCGAGAACTTCGAGGGCATGATCGTGTTCACCCGCACGAAGAACGAGACCGAGGCGCTCGCCGAGAAGCTCCGGGCCCGCGGCTACGCGGCTGCCGCGATCAACGGCGACGTGGCGCAGGTGCAGCGCGAGCGCACGGTGAACCAGCTGAAGTCGGGCAAGCTCGACATCCTGGTGGCGACGGATGTCGCGGCGCGCGGCCTCGACGTCGACCGCATCAGCCACGTGGTGAACTACGACCTGCCGATCGACACGGAGTCGTACGTGCACCGCATCGGGCGCACCGGCCGCGCCGGGCGCACGGGTGACGCCATCAGTTTCGTCACCCCGCGCGAGCGCCGCATGCTCACCTCGATCGAGAAGGCCACCCGCCAGCCGCTCACCCAGATGCAGCTGCCGAGCGTCGACGACGTGAACTCCACCCGGCTCACCCGCTTCGACGACTCCATCACGGCGGCGCTGGCCGAGACCGAGCGCATCGAGCGCTTCCGCGACATCATCGCCCACTACGTCTCGCACCACGACGTGCCCGAGGCCGACGTCGCGGCAGCCCTGGCCGTGGTGGCGCAGGGCGACACGCCCCTGCTGCTCGACCCCGAGGCGGAGCGGGCGCAGCGCTTCGACCGCTTCGAGCCGCGTCAGTCCGATGGGGGCGACCGCGGCGAGCGGATGCGCGGCGACCGCAGCTCGCGCCCCGACCGCGACCGGCCCGACCGGCCCGACCGCGGCAATCGCGACTCCGGCCCCAAGACCACGTACCGCATCGCCGTGGGCAAGCGGCAGCGGGTCGAGCCGCGTCAGATCGTGGGCGCACTGGCCAACGAGGGCGGTCTCAACCGCGGCGACTTCGGTGCCATCCAGATCCGCCCGGACTTCTCGCTCGTCGAGCTGCCCGCGAACCTCTCGCCCGACACCCTCCGCCGACTCGAGAACACCCGCATCAGCGGTGTGCTCATCGACATCCGCCCCGACCGCGGCAACCGTTCCGCCAAGCGCCCCGACCGCCCCCGCTACTGAACTCCTCGCGACCGACCTCCTCGCGACCCGTCACTTTTGGCCCTAAAGCCGTGCGGGAAGGGCCAAAACTGACGGGTCGCGAGGAGGGGGGTCAGGTGCCCGCGACGACCAGGTCGGCCCGCGGGAGGGTGCTCTCGATGAGCAGGGCGTTGCGGCCGTCGACGGAGCGCGCCCAGTCGAGCGCCGCCTCGGGCGAGCGGCCGCCGAGCTCGTGGCGCGCAACGAGGCGACGCTCCCGCTCCGCCTCGCTCGTCTCGCAGAACCAGGCCTCGGCGAGCAGCCCCTTCACGCTCGCCCACGGCTCCTCGTCGACGAGCAGGTAGTTGCCCTCCACCACGACGAGCTGCGTCGAGGGCTCCACCGCGATCTCACCCGCGATCGGCTCCTCCACCCGCCGGTCGAAGCTCGGCGCATAGACGGTGTGGTCGCGCTCGGCGAGCAGCCGCTGCAGCAGTGCCACGAAGCCCCAGCCGTCGAAGGTGTCGATGGCGCCCTTGCGGTCGAGACGGCCGAGCCGGCGCAGGGTCGACTCCGCGAGATGGTAGCCGTCCATCGGCAGGTGCGCCGCGAACGGTGCACCGGGGCCACCGGATGCGGCACTCAGCTCGTTCACGCGCGTCGCGAGCGCGATCGCGAGCGTCGTCTTGCCGGCCCCGGGGCTCCCCGCGATGCCGAGGATCGCGCGCTCGCCCGGCCGCACGAGGCCGAGCGCCCGCTCGGCGAGTTCGTCGAGCTGCGGGAAGACGGGAGCGACAGCGGCCGCAGTGGCGGCGGACTCAGTGGCGGCGGACTCAGTGGGCACGGGTCCCCTCGATCATCGTGGTGAGGTAGTTCTTCGAGTGCGCGGCGAGCGCCGGTCCATCGTTCCAGAGGTTGCGCCAGATCGCCAGGTCGTTCGACAGGGTGGGCGACACGACGGCCGACGAGAACGACTCGAAGGTGATCGGGCCCGTGTAGGAGATGTCGGCCAGGGCGTGGAAGAACGAGGTGAAGTCGAGGTGGCCCGAACCGAGGTAGCCGCGGTGGTTCTCCCCGATGTGCACGTACCCCAGGCGGTCGCCCACGAGGTGCACGGGGCGCACGAAGTCGTCCTCCTCGATGTTCATGTGGTAGCTGTCGAGGTGGATCAGCACGTTGTCGTGCCCGATGTCGTCGGCCAGGCGCAGCGCATCCGCCGCGGTGTTGATGACGTTCGTCTCGTAGCGGTTGCAGATCTCGAGGCCTAGCGTCATGTCGAGCGCCTCGGCCTCGACGGCGAGGTCTTTGAGGGTGGCCACCACGTTGGCGCGGCCCGCCGTGGTGAGCGCGTGCCCGTACTTGCCCAGCGCGCTGTAGAGGGCGCCGGTGAAGTGCGTGCCGCCGAGCTGGTGGGTGACCCCGAGCGAGTAGTGCAGCAGTTCGGCGCCTTTGGCCACGACCGCGGGGTCGTCGCTCGAGACGTCGGCGGCGAAGGCGAGGCCGCGCGAGCAGACGATGCCGAGCCCCGCGGCGTCGAGCGCCGCCCGCGCCGCGGGCACGTCGAGGTTCGCCGCGTCGTGCAGCGAGAGCTCGAGCAGGTCGAAGCCGGCCTTCTTGGTCTCGCCGATGATGTACTCCATCTCGCTGGGCGTGGTGCCCCCCGAGAAGACGAGCGCGTGCACTCCGAGTTGGTTGGTCATGTCACATTCCTTCGGTGGTTGAGGTGAGCAGAGCGGATGCCGCGACCTGCTCGCGCAGGAAGCCGACCGCCGAGTGGGTGAGGGCGACCGGGTCGCTCCAGAGTTCGCGCCACGCCCCGATCTCGTCACGGGTGGCCGCGGAGACCACGGCCGGCGAGAACGACTCGACGGTCAGCGGTCCGCGGTAGCCGGCCGCCGCGAGCGCTCCGAACAGGCCGCTCCAGTCGAGCGATCCGGTTCCGGGCGCACCGCGGTGGCTCTCGGAGAGGTGCAGGTAGCCGAGTGCGGCTCCGGCGTCGTGCACGGCCGCCGCGAGCGAGGTCTCCTCGGAGTTCGCGTGGTAGGTGTCGATGTGCAGCAGCGCGTTGTCGACGCCGCGTGCACCGAGCTCGTCGAGGAAGTCGACGGTCTGGGCGGCGGTGTTGAGCAGGTTGCTCTCGTAGCGGTTGACGTACTCGAGCCCGAGCCGCACGTCGGCCTCGCGGGCCACGGCGGCGACCCGGGTCAGCACGTCGAGGGAGTTCGCGCGGGTGGCGGCGGTGGCCGGATGCGCGTACTTCGTCATGGCCGAATAGGTCACGCCGCCGACGTACCCGGCTCCGATAGCGGCGGCGAACTCGACCGCGTCGAGCAGCCGTCGCTCGCCGCGGGCCGAGGTGGCGGCATCCGTGGTGTTGATGTCGGAGGACGGATCGAGGGCCAGCGACACCACGGCATCGAGCCCGGTGTCCTCGAGCAGGCCCACCGTGAGGGCCGGAGTGGCCGACCCGGCCGCGGGCGACGCATCCGGAACCGGGATCTCGATCAGGTCGAAGCCGGCCGCGGCACTTCCCTCGACGGCGGCACGGGCCGCCCCCGGCGTCCAGCCGGACACCCAGAGCCCCGCATGCACGCCGAGCGGCACGGCCTTGCCGGCCGCCGCCCGCCGAAACGGGATGCGGCGGTCGAACCCCGCCATCTCAGGCGGCCTTCGCGCCGGTGATCAACGCCACGAGCTCGTCGCCGTCGGTCTCGGCGGTACGACGTTCGGCCACGGCCATGCCGGCGCGCATCACCCACACGTGGTCGGAGAGCCGCATCACCTGGTCGAAGTTGTGGCTGATGAGGAGCACGGCGACGCCCGCGTCGCGGAGCGAGGTGATGACCCCTTCGACGCGCGCGGTCTCCTGCACACCGAGCGCCGCGGTGGGCTCGTCCATGATGACGATCTTCGAGCCCCAGCCGGCGGCGCGCGCGATGGCGACCGCCTGACGCTGACCACCGGAGAGGCGCCGCACCTTGCTGGTGACCGGCGGAACGTTCACGGCGAGGTCTTTCAGCAGGTCGGCCGCGGTGGTGCGCATGAGCTTGCGGTCGAGCGTGCGGAACGGGCCGAAGCCGTGGGTCTTCTCTCGGCCGAGGAAGAAGTTCTGCCACACCGTGAGGTCTTCGACCAGCGCCAGGTTCTGCTGCACCGTCTCGATGCCCTGCGCCTGGGCGGCCTTCGGGTTGTCGAAGGTGACGACCTTGCCGTCGAGGGTGATCTCGCCGGAGTCGGGCTTGTGGATGCCCGAGAGCGTGCGCACCATGGTGGACTTGCCGGCCCCGTTGTCGCCGATCAGCGCCGTGATCTCGCCGCGCCGCATGGTCATCGACGCGCCCTTCAGGGCGTGCACGCCGCCGAACGACTTCTTGATGTCGGTGGCGGTGAGGATGAAGTCGCGGGCGGGCGTGGACCCCGTGAAGGGTGCGACGTCGGGCCGGGAGTTGTACTGGTCGGTCATTTCTTCTGGAACCTCGTGAGTAGGGCGGCCAGGACGACGACGAGTCCGACAGCGAGCGGCTGGTAGAACTGCGAGACACCGAGGAGCGTGAGCCCGTTGGTGAGCGCCGTGAGCAGGAGGGCGCCGATCACCGGGCCGACGATCTTCGCCTTGCCGCCGGTGAGGCTCACGCCGCCGAGCACCACGGCGGCGATCGAGTTCAGCAGGTACTGCGTGTTGATGGCGGGTTCGGCCGCGCCGACCCGGGCCACCAGGAGCAGCGCCGCGAGGCCCGCGAGCCCTGCCGCGATCAAGTAGACCGCCATCCGGATCTTGGTGGCGCTGACGCCGTTGGCCACGGCGCTCTCCTCGCTGCCGCCGACGGCCTGCACGTGCAGGCCGAAGCGGGTGCGGAACATGAAGAACCACGCCAGCACCGCCACGACCGCCGCGAGGATGATCGGGTACCCGAAGATGCCGATCGAACCCGAGGTGAGGGTGAGCAGTTCGGGGCTGGTGACGGTGATCGGCTTGCCGTTCGAGACGATGAGCGCGAGGCCGGTCGCGACCGACAGCGTCCCCAGGGTCGCGATGAAGTCGGTCACCTTCCCCTTCGCGATCAGCAGGCCGTTGATGAGCCCGATGACCATCGCCGCCACCACCGCGACGAGTGCCGACACCCAGAAGCCGAGGCCGTTGGAGAACGCCAGGCCGAAGCCGATCGCGCCGAGGGTCATCGTGGCCGAGATCGACAGGTCGATGCCGCCCGTGGTGATCACGAAGGCCTGGCCGATGGCGAGGATCACGAGGATCGCGGCCGCCACCAGCATGGCCTTGATGTTGCCGAGGGTGAGGAAGGTCGGGCTCAGGATCGAGAACACGATCACCAGGGCGACGAGCCCGATCGGTGCCGCGTTCTCGGCCCAGAAGCTCAGTTGCCGCGTCTGAGCGCCGATGCTCTGCAGCACGCCCGGGCGGGTCTCGGTGGTCGCGGTCATCACTTCGACGGCAGGAGGTCGGTCAGCGGGTTCTCGAACTCCTCGAAGGGCTGCGGGAAGGAGGCGAGGACCTTGTCGGCTTCGGCAGACGTGACGAGCGCCGTGGGCGACTCGATGTTCTTCGGCAGGTCGCCGCCCGAGGTCGCGACCTCGCAGGCCTGCACGCCGAGCGAACCGACGGCGAAGGGGTACTGGGCGACGGTGGCGGTGAGGCCGCCCGACTTGATCGACTCGAGCGCATCCTGGTTGCCGTCGACGCTCACGACCGTGATGCTGCCGGTGAGCCCGGCGTTCTCGACGGCTTTCACGATGCCGAGTCCCATGTCGTCGTTCGCCGCGAAGAAGGCCTTGACGTTCGGGTTGGCGGCGATGATGTCGGTCGCGGTGGTCAAGGCGACCTCGCGCTTCCAGTCGGCTGCCGACTCCTGGATGACGTCGAGGTCACTGCCGATCGCCGCCTTGAAGCCGTCGATGCGAGCCGCGCTCGTGACGTCGCCGGCGATGCCGCCGATGATCGCCACCTCGGAGCCGGCCGCGACGTTCTCCTTCACGAAGTCGCCGGCCTTGCCGCCCGCGGCCTCGTTGTCGGTGCCGATGTAGGTGGCGACGTCGATGTTGGCGGCCTTCGCGGCATCCGCGTCGATCGGCTGGTCGATGTTGATGATCGGCTTGCCGGCCGACGAGATCTGGCTGAGCGACTGCACGAGGTTGGAGCCGGTGATGGGGTTCACGATGAAGCAGCCGAAGTCCTGGCCCGCCAGCGTGGTGAGCTTGTCGGCCTGGCCGGTGGTGTCGCCGATGTCGGCGGCGGCCTGCACGGTCACGTCGACCCCGTCGGTCTTCGCGGTGTCGTTGATGCCCTCCTCCATGTACTGGAAGAACGGGTTGTCGAGGCCCTTGATGACGGCCGCGACCTTGCTCGACGACGAGCCGTCACCGGAGGCGTCGCCCGAACCGCCGCCGGAGCACGCGGTCAGGGCGACCGCGGCGATGCCGAGCGGGAGGGCGATGCGAGCCGTGCGCATCCATGTTGCGTCTTTGCTGAACATTGTGATCCTTGCGAGTCGGGGCACCACCACGTGCCGTCGTGAGCAAACTACGCGACCTTTTGATTTATCGCAACTCAAAAGTGTGTATTCTTTAGGTGGCGCCTAATTCCACGGGTGTCGAACCACGACAGCGACGGAGCTCTGCGTAAAGTGAAGGATGTGCGAACCCACGTCGGCGAGGTCCTGGCGCTGTTCCGCGAGCACGGGGAGCTCAGCCGCATCGACGTGATCGAGATCTCGGGCTTGTCCCGCTCGACCGTGAACCAGCGCCTGAACGCGCTCTTCGCGGCGGGACTCATCCGTGAGGTGGGCGGTGGCGAGTCGACGGGCGGCCGGCCGTCGAGTCGTTTCGCGCTCAACCGCACCCGCGCCTACCTCGCCACCGTCGACGTGGGCGCGACCGGGTTCGTCGCGGCGATCTGCGACCTCACGGGCACCCCGCTGCGCCACCGCAGCGTGTCGGTGGATGTGTGGGAAGGGCCGGACCGGGTGCTCTCCGAGGTCGACGCCGCGTTCGACGCCCTGCTGGCGAACGGCGACGAGATCTGGGGCATCGGCATCGGCGTGCCGGGCCCCGTGGAGTTCGCCGCCGGCCGTGTGGTGAATCCGCCCATCATGACCGGCTGGGACGGCTTCGACATCGCGGGCTGGTTCTCGCGCTACGGAGTCCCCGTGATCGTCGAGAACGACGCCAATTCCCGTGCCGTGGCCGAAGCCCGCCCGAATCATCACGACAACCTCATCAGCCTGAAGATCGGCACCGGCATCGGCTCGGGGCTCGTCTTCAACGGCCAGATCATCCGCGGCAGCGAGGGCGCGGCGGGCGACATCGGGCACACCCGCGCCGCGGTCGCCTCGGACGGGCCCGGGCAGCCCTGCCGCTGCGGGAACGTCGGTTGCGTTGAGGCCTACGCGGGCGGCTGGGCGATCGTGCGCGACCTCGCCGCGGCGGGTATCGAGGTCGACGACGTGGCCGGCGTAGTGGCGCTGGTGAAGCAAGGCAACCTCGAGGCGGTGCGGCTCGTGCGTCAGGCCGGGCGCACGCTCGGCGACGCCGTGGCGGCGCTCGTGAGCATCCTGAACCCGGAGACGATCGTGGTGTCCGGCCAGCTCGCCGACTGCGACGAGGTGCTGCTCTCGGGGGTGCGCGAGCGGGTCTACCAGCAGTCGCTGCCGTTGGCCACGCGCAACCTGCGCATCAGGGTCTCCGAGCTGCGCGACCTCGCCGGGGTGACCGGGCTCGCCCTGATCACGGCCGATCAGCTGTTCGAGGCCGAGTCGATCGAGGGCATCCTCGAATCGCTCGGCGTCGACCAGGGGTCACGCGCGGTCGCCATCGCCGCCCGGGACTGACGGCGCCAGCACCCAGCCGCCCACGATCTCCTGACTGAACGGCACCGAGTACGCCATCAGCGCCCCGGCCTGGGCGTCACGGAAGATGCGCTGGATCGGCGACCGCGCGAGATACGCCCCGCCGCCGCCCACCTTGAGGGCGAGCGCCGCCGCCTTCTTGGCGACCTCGTTGGCGAGCATCTTCGCCTCGGTGGCCGCGGCCATCGCCTGCGGGTCCCGCCGATCGGCCAGCCACGCCGTCTGCTCGGCGACGAGCCGCGCGGCACGCAGCTCGACCCACACCATCGCGGTCTCCGACTTCACCCACGAGGCGTCGGCCAGCCGCTCGGCCGCCGGCCCCTTCTTGGCGTTCGCCGACGCGACCAACGCATCGATGGCCGACTCGGCGATGCCGATCGAGAGCGAGGCGAAGCCCACGGTGATGAGGTTCGCGTAGTCGGCGGGCGGCGGGCCGCACAGCCGCGACCGCTCGAGGATCGTGCCGTCGAAGAGGATGGTGCGGCTGCGGGTGGCCCGCATGCCCATGGTCTGGTCGATCGGCGGCAGCGACATCGTCGCGTCGCGGTCGACGCCGAAGAACGCCGGCGCACCGTCGACCCGCACGTTGAGCAGCAGGTGGTCGGCGGCCTCGACCCCTGAGACGAAGAGCTTGCGCCCGTTCAGCAGCCAGCCGCCGTCGACGGCCTCGACGTCCTGTTGCGACGCGAGGAAGTGGTTGCCGCCCGCCGGCTCCGAGAGAGCGTTCGCGAACCGGTCGCCGGGCCGCAGACGCTCGGCGAAGTACGCCGCGGCGGGCGCAGGCGACATCGTGACGAGGCCGTGGGCGGCGCCGATGTGCATCAGCCAGACGGCGGCGACGGCCGGATGCGCGGTCGCGAACATCCGCACCACCGACGCCAGGGTGGCGTACGACAGCCCTTCTCCCCCGAACTCCACGGGCAGGAACGCCGTGTCGAGGCCGCTGGCGCCGATCGCCCGGAGGTGGCCGATGGGCAGCTCCCCCGAGTCGTCGTCGGCGGCGACGGTCGCAGCCAGCTGCTCGGCGAGCCGGGCGGCGGTGTCGATCCAGCGGGACTCGTGGTCGGGGACGATGACGGGTGACGGTCGGGTGAGCATCGGGGCCTCTCTCGATCAGGGGATCAGAACTGGTAGCGGGCGGTGGAGAACACCTGGGGTGGCCGGAGGGTGCGCATCATCGAGTACGACACGGTCTTCGGGTCGTGCAACTCGCGGGCGTGGAACAGCCGCCGGCCGCTCAACCCGATGCCCACGATGTCGAGCGTGAGCACCGGGGTGCCGGCCGGATGCTCGAACAGTGCGGCATCCGCCTCGCTCAGGATCTCGGCCGACGGGGTGGCGACCTCCCAGGCGATGGACTCGTTCCACACCTTGCCGATGGCCGAGTAGATGGAGTCGCCGAGGTCGACGTCGGCGCGCGGGAAGGGCAGCGGCAGCGTGCCGAAGGAGAGCATGGCGACGGCGCCGTCCGCCCGCCAGCGCTTCACGATGCGCGCCGCGGGCCGCCCGGGTTCGGTCATCAGCAGGCGCGCGATCTCCGCCGGCATCAGGGTGTCAGCGATCTCGAGCACCTCGACGCTGCTCTCGTAGCCGAGCTGGCGCAGCAGCACGCTGTACTCGAGCTGGTCCTCGAACCGCACGCTCATGCGGGTGGCCACCGGGTCGACCTCGGTGGCGGCACCCTGCCGGCGCAGCACCATGCCCTGCTGCTCGAGCGAGGCGAGCACGTCGCGCACCTGCTTGCGGGTGCTGCCGAGCCGCTCGGCCATCTCCACCTCGCCTGGCAGGGTCGATCCCGCCGCCGCCGCGTCGCGCACGAAGCGCAGCACCCCGGCGAGCACGCGCTGATTCTCACTGGTCACGTCGTCCTCGCATTCGGGCCACGATACAGCCGCCGCAGCTGCCGCCTGGAGGTGATGACGAGCACCACGAGGGTCACGAAGTAGGGCGCGGCCTGGTAGACCTCGCTCGGCAGGGTGAAGGCGGTGGACTGCGACAGCAGGGCGAAGCTCTGCAGGAACGCGAACAGCAGGGCGCCGAGGGCGATGCCGATCGGGCGGCTGCGGCCCATGATCACCACCGCGAGCACGATGTACCCGCGGCCGGCGGTGATGTCGGGGGTGAACGACCCGATCGTGCCCACCGTGATGACGGCACCGCCGAGGCCGGCGAGTGCCCCGCCGATGAGCAGAGCGGATGCGCCGGTCTTCTGCACGCGCACGCCCCGCAGAGCGGCCGACGCCGGGTCGGTTCCCACGGCCTGCACGGCCAGGCCGAAGCGGGTGTAGCGCGAGACCGCCCAGGCGACCACGAGCAGCACCACCGCGAGGTAGACGAGCGCGCTCTGCCCGAACAGGATCGGGCCGACGACCGGGATGTCGGCGAGCGGCCCGAGCCCCGAGCGCGGCACCGTCTGCACCGTCACGTTCGTCTGACCGCTCGGGATCCAGAGCTGGTAGAGGTAGGTGCTGAGCCCGAGGCCGAGCATGGTCACGGCGAGCCCGACCACGATCTCGTTGGCGTGCAGGCGGTAGATGACGAGGTTCATCCCGACGGCCAGCACGAGACCCACGAGCATCCCGGCGGCGAGCCCGACGACCGGGCCGCCGATGCTGCCGGCCCAGACTCCCACGAACGCGCCCATGATCATCATCCCCTCGATGCCGAGGTTGATGCGGCCCGCGCGTTCCACGAAGCCCTCGCCGATGCCGGCGAAGACGAGGGGGGCCGCGAGGGCGAGGGCGCCGGCGAGGATGGCGACCCAGAGTTCGACGCTCACGGGCGGTCTCCTTCGTGCTCGGCCTCGACGAGGGTGCCGACGGTCGCTTCGGGTTCGGCTCCGGCGCCCGGGGGTTCGGCGGCGGGGTCGGCCGTCGCGTCGACCGCACTGCGGCCGCCCACCGGGGCGATCACCGCCGCGGGCTTCCGCTGGTAGGCGGCGATGCAGGCGACGCCGACGAGCAGCACGCCCTTGATGACCTCGGCGATCGACGCCGGCACGGTTCCGGTGGCGGACTGCATGCCGACGGCGCCGGCGGTCAGCGCCGAGAAGAACAAGGCCGAGAGCACGATGCCGATGGGCGCGAGGCCACCGAGCAGGGCGACCGCGATGCC
>BADC01000745.1 GCA_000333435.1 Corynebacterium-like bacterium B27
TGCTCATGCTCGGAGCTCCAGGGTGCAGCACTTCACGCCGCCGCCGCCGAGGAGGAGCTCGGAGAGGTCGACGCCGATGGGGTTGTAGCCGCGCTCGCGGAGCTGGCCTTCGAAGCCTTTCGCGCGCGATGCGATCACGACGTTGAGGCCGTCGGAGATCGAGTTGAGGCCCAACACCGAGCCGTCCTGCTCGCTGACGATGATCGCACCCGGGTAGAGGCGTTCGAGGGTGCGGCGGCTGGCGTCGTCGAACGCGCTCGGGAGGTAGGCGATGTTCGCGCCGGCGTCGTCGGTGAGGGGGTCGAGCACGGAGATCGCGGTGTCGAGGTGGTAGAAGTTCGGGTTCACGAGCGTGAGGCTCACCACCTCGCGGCCGAACAGGTCGGCGACCTCGCGGTGGCTGTCGGTGGCGCTGCGGAACCCGGTGCCGGCGAGGATGCGCTCGCCGACGAGCAGGAAGTCGCCCTCCCCCTCGTTCACGTTCTTCGGCTCGACGACCTCGAAGCCCTGCTCCCGGAACCACTCCATGAACGCGGGCCCCTCGGGCTGACGCTGCGGATGCGTGAACTTCGCCCCATAAGCCACGTTGCCGATCACGAATCCACCGTTGGCGGTGTAGACCATGTCGGGCAGCCCCTCGACCTGATCGATCAGCTGCACCTCGTGGCCGAGTTCGCGGTAGGTGTCGTAGAGGGTCTGCCACTGCCGTACGGCGAGGCTCGTGTCGGTGGGGACGGCGGGGTCCATCCACGGGTTGATGCGGTAGGCCACCGTGAAGTGCTCGGGGCGGCACATGAGGTAGTGCCGCGGGGTGGCGGTGCGGCTGCGCTGCGTGGCCTGCTCGGCGGGAGCGGAAGCGGGATCGAGGGTCGGGGTCGGGGTCGACATGTGGTCTCCTGACACGGGGTGCTCGAGCGATCGGCAGTCCGATTGCTCGAAGTGCGGATGGCGGACCAGCGCGCTGTCCTGGGGCCCCGACCGGGGCACGCCGTCTTCAGTTTGACACGCACTTTCCGCTGTTTCGCGTCGTGGCGCAGCTGAATGTTGCGGAGATGCGGCATCCACGCACGTTCCTGGCGAGCATCG
>BADC01000744.1 GCA_000333435.1 Corynebacterium-like bacterium B27
CGCCCCTGGGTCCGCTGAGCACCCGGTAGGCCTCGTTCGTGAGCCTCTAGACGGCCAGGTCGGCGCGCTGCCGGCGGATCTCGCGCGACGGCGTCGAGCCGATGCCGGAGAACACGCGCTGCAGCTGCCGCATCGAGATGTTGAGGGCATGGGCGAGCGTCGTGGGGGTGAGGGTCTGATCGGTGCGGTAGGCCGAGATGTGGGCCATCGCGCGGTCGAGGATGCCCAGGGTCGGCCGCGCGAGACTGGCAGCGCCCCGGCTCTCGAGCATGAGCGACGCCATCATCTCCCACACCAGCTTCTCGATGAAGTAGGCGGGCAGGCGCTCGAGCTCGTCGTGACTCTCCATCACGCCCACCAAGAACTTCTTCACCGGGGCGAGCACGGCCGAGTTGCGGATGTGGCCCACGTTCCCGGGCTCGCCCGCGTACTCGTCCACCGCGGCGAGCGGAATCGCGACCGCGAGCGCGAGGCCGCCCTGCGTGGAGAACACCGAGTACCGGCGATGAGCCACGAAGTAGACCGACTCGTCGGGGCGAACCACGCGCTCCTCGCGGGCATCCGTGCGCACCACCACCGTGCTCTCCAGCGGGAACAGCACTTCCACCGACGGCTGCGGCGTGGAGCGGCAGATCTTGCGCAACGGCGCCCCCTGAGCGGGCACCTCCAACAGCGACACCTCCGTGTCGCCCACCTGGAGGTTGCTGCGCAGACCGGTCTGACCGGCGCGCAACGCCATCGGCCGACGATTCGTCGACTCCCCTGGTGCCATCTCCCCATCCCCTTCGAACACGTGGTGCGTTACGACGTCCTGGTGGGTGCCGGCACCACCGATGCGACAGCGTCCGCCAACCCGATGACCTCGTCGAGGCCTTGCGCCGGCCCCGCCGCCACCGCGCGGTCGGTGCCGAGCAGCACTGCGCTCGGCACGCCCTGGATACCCGCGGCCGCCATGAGAGAACGGTAGCCGTGGAACCGGCGCCCGCCATGCTCGAGCTGCGGGTACCGGCCGGCGAACTCCTCCGGTGTCTCGGAGGTGAGCACGGCGACCTCCACCGCGTCGCCCAGCCGCTCGCGCCAGCCGGGCATCCGGTCCGCCACCTCGGCGCACGGTGTGCAGTGCGCCGAGAGCAGCACGAGCAGCACCGGGCGATCGCGCGCCACCCCGGCGAGCTCGACCGAGCGGCCTGCCGCATCGGTCACCTCGAGGTCGGGCACCGGCCACGCCGCCATCGCCGCCGACGGTGTCACCGGAGGCGTTGCGGATGCTGCGGCAGGGCGACCTGCAGCGCCCGCCGCCGTGAGCGCCGCTCCTCGGGCCCGCAGCACGAGCAGCACCGTTAGGGCGGCAGCGAGTGCGGCCGTCGTCACCCCGAAGAACATCGCCCAGTCGGCGAGCGCGAACCCGCGCATCCGGAGCACCGCACCCTCACGCGAGCCCACGGTGACCGCCACCGCACCGGCGAGCAGCAGCGCATTGCGTGCCACCGCCAGGGAGTCGATCGGCCGCGTCGACTGCACGCCGAAGCACGCGCACACCACCTGCTCGCCACGCGCCACCACACCCAGTGTCAGTGCGAAGAAGACGAGGAAGAGAGCGGATGCGCCGAGCGCCGCGACGGTGAACACCGGCGCCGGCGCCAGCAGCAGTGCGACACCGACCACGATCTCGACGATCGGCACGGCCACCGCGACCCCTCGGTGGCGCACCATTCGAGGAACCCGAAGCTCGTCGAAGGAGCGCAGCAGCTCGGCGGAGTGACCGATCTTCAGCGCACCGCTCACCACGAGCACGAGCACGAGCGCCCATTGGATGAGCACGACCAGTTGCGATGCCACGGTACCTCCACACCCCAGGGAAGACGTCGATCGGATGCCGAAGGCCGGGCCCCGCCGTGAAGCGGGACCCGGCCGACAGGGTGCCCCGGATCAGGTGGTGGAGCAGAGCACCAGGGTCGAGGTGACCGAACCCGCAGGCTTGGCGCCCGTGGCCACGTAGCCGGTGGGCAGCGTGGTGGTGCCGTTCAGCGTGAAGGCCACGGTGATCGACAGCGTGGTGCGGAAGGCGATCGTCGCCCCGGCCGGAACCGCCGAGGTGAGGGTGATGAGACGGCTGGTGCCGCTCAGCACACTGACGGTGGCGGTGCCACCGGTGACGCTGAACACGCCGATGTTCGCAACGCCCGAGCCGTTGATGAGAACGGTGGTGCCGACCGGGATCGGCTCGGTCGGGCCGGCGGTGAGCGTGAAGCCGGGACCGAGGAGACCGAGCGTGCCGCACGAGCCGTTGAGGGCGTAGGCGCCGAGGTCGACATCGGAGGCCGCCGCGGCGGGCGTCGCGACGGCGAGCGCGATCACCGGAATGGACCACGCGGCACCCTTCATGATGGTGCGACGTTCGAGCGTGGGCTCGACCTCGGTGCTGACGGAGTCCTTCTTGAGCATACTTTCCCCCTGAATAGGCGTAAGAACGGGCTGCGCATCGGGGGCGACCCCAACCGCTGCATCAGCCTCGCCGCTCGTGCCGAGTCACCGTCGGCGGGGACGCGATCCTGTCGTTCTCGTGACGTGTTGCGTCGCGAAATCGACGTTCAAGTCGTCGACGCATGTCGGATGTCGGGGGTGTCGGTTACCATTCGGAGATGGGGAATCTGCACTACGAGAGCACCGACCGTGCGCTCGTCCACACCGGCGACATCGAGAATCCGATCGCCCGGCTCTATCTGCTCAAAGACGGGTGGCACGCGAAGCTCGCCAACCTGCACACCCGGCAGGCCTGGTCGGGCCCCTACCCGAGCCCGGAGGCCGCCGTCGCCGAGTTGCTCGGCAGCTCAGTCGTCGAGTGACTCCTGCTGCGGCTCCGCCGGGGCGTCGCGCTCGGCCTTCAGGCCGCGCAGCATCGACATGGTCGCCTCGGCATCGAACTCCGGGTCCGGCTCGAGGAATCGCTCGAGAATGGCCACCAGAGCGATCGCCGGCAGCGCCCACTCCGGGTCGCCGGAGGTGATGGTGGCGGGGCCACGGTAGCTCGCATCCACCACTCCCGGGTTGCCGAGGTGCCGGAGCCCCAGCCCTTCGACCATCGCCGAGATGACGACCGCGTACGGCCGGTAGTCACCGTCCCATTCGGGGCGGATGCGGTAGCCGAGAATGGTCGAGAACCACTTGTGGAACTCGGCCATGCGCTCGATGAACGAGTCGCTGCCGGCCCGCAGAGCTCGCTCGATCTCCTCCCGCGCCGATGACTCCAGGTGGCTCAGCAGCGTCGCCGAGAGCCCCACGTACGACTGCCAGGCGACCGACGCGATCACCGCCCGGTAGTTGTGCTCCAGCGCGACCCGGATCACTTCGTACATCACCCGCTGGCGTTCCGCCGCGTCTCCCAGGCGATCGATGTTCTCGAACAGGATGCGCTCGCTGATCTCGAGCGTCTCGGCGTCGGCCAGGCGGGTACTCGTCTCGGTCGCGATCTCGATCAGCAGATCGGAGACGAACGCCTCCTTCGAATCCCACAACCGATAGGTGGAACTGCGCGGGACGCCGGCCTCACGGATGAGGTCGTCCATCACCAGGTGCTCGAAACCGATGGTGAGACCGATGCCCTCCACCCGCTCGAGCGCCGTGTCCAGCACCCGGCGGCGCACCTCGGCGGCGCGGATGCGGGACCGACGGCGCGCCACATCTCCCGGGCTCGACTGTTCGGCCACCGACTGCACCCCCAGACGACTCTCCGACGACACGACCTCCCGGGTTCATGGAGGCGCGTCGCTGTCCACTGCCAAGACTAGTGAATCGCCGAGCCGGAACCGTCACGTGGCGTTCCAACTCACCCGCGAATACACCCCCGCTCAGCTCAGGCGGTCGATGTCGAACTGCACCAGCAGTGTGTCGCCGGTCACCTGCTCGCTCGCCCGCCGGAACATCAGCCGCGCCATTCGGATGAACGGCAGCACCTCGGCGCGCAGGGCCCGCACGTCGTCGGAGCGGCAGCGCACCACCCCGAAGCGATCCTCCTCGCCCTCCACGAGCTCGAGCGTGATGCCGTCGGGAGCGGCGCACGCCGAGTTGCCGAGCGCGATCAGGAGGGCCCGCAGGGTGGCCCGGTCGTCTTCGTGCAGTCGCGGCGACAGGCCCGACTCGTCGATCAGCGCCGCGACATGGTCGCCCAGCGAATCGGCCTGGCGAGCCTCGACGATGGCGGCGTGCAGCGTCTGTGCGAGCACCCCGGCGCGCACCCGGTCGTCGACCGTCAGCACCCCGCTCTGCCGCACGCGGGCCAGGAACGGCACGATCTCCTCACGGAGCGGCCCGATCGAGCCCACCAGGTCGTCGTCGACGAAGGTGCGCCGGAGCTCATCGAACTGGCGCTCACGACTCTCGGCCTGGTCGAGACGCTCGGCGTAGATGCCGAGCAACAGCTGCCGGGCATACGCCACCGAACCCAACCCGAAGGCCAACGCCGGCGCCGCCGCGACCAGCACGATCACCGCGCCCGGGATGCCCGGGTCGAGACTCGTGAACGAGTGCAGCACCGCCAGCATCGCCGCAAGGGCCGTGGAGATGGCCGTGTAGGTGCCCAGCTCGGTGAAGGTGCGGAACGGCGCAGCGGCCATCAGCACCAGCCCGATCGTCACGAGACCCCAGTCGTCGCGGATCGCGAGGTTGGTGCCGAGGCAGCTGAGTGAATTGAGCACGGTCGCGATGGCGACGAGGGCGTAGGCGACCGCGAATCGGTCGTTCGTGACGCCGAGGTCGAACCGGAACGCGCTCCGGATGAACCAGGCGTAGCCCGCGGCCAGCAGCACGACGGCGAGCACCGCGAGCGGCCAGGACGAGATCTGGCTCGTCGTCACCACCGTGAGCCCGACGGCACAGATGAGGGAGACGGCGGCCACCACCACGAGGAACCCGCGCGCGCTGATCGCAGCCAGCGGATCGAGTTCGAGGGCCGTGAGCGTGCGCGGCGGCCGCAGCACGCGCCGGGCAGCGGCCGGCAGCTTGCGGTCGCCGCTCACGACGCACCGCTCGGCACGGTCATGAACACCGCCGTGCCGGCACCCGGATGCGACCAGATCTGCACCGAACCCCCGATGTCGGCGATCGGGTCGACCACGCGGTACCGGAGCCCCTCGCTATCGTCGGCGGTCTCGTTCACCTCGAACCCCACACCGGAGTCGGAGACCATCACGCTCACTTCGGAGCGGCTCGACATCACCGAGATCTCGGCCTCCCGGACGCCGGAGTGGCGCAGCACGTTGTCCAGACACTCGGCGATGCCCCGCTCGAGGCTGCGGGTGGCGGCGAATGCGAGCGTGTTGATGTCGGCGACGTCGCCGGTCACCCGCACAGTGAGACCCTTCTGCTCGGCGTCGCGCACCAGCCCCACCAGCACGGGCACGGTCGCGAAAGCACGGGTGGCCGACCCGCCCAGCCCCGGGGCGTCGAGAATCAGGCGCACGTCGGCGAGGTTCGCCAGATCGCGATCGAGCGCCTGCCGGTGGGCATCGCTCAGCTCACCCGGATCGCTCGACGACAGCGAGCGCAGATCGTTCAGCACGGTGTCGTGCAGCCAGCTCGAGGCCCGGGTCGAGAAGCGGCCGATCGCGACATCCCGCTCCTCGGCGAGAGCCGCACCCGACATCAGGGCGGTACCGCGCGCGGCGTCACGGCGGCCCAGCCAGAGCGAGGTGACGAACAGGCTGAGCGCCACGAAGGCGGCCAGCACCGGCACGTCGGCGGCGAGCGGCATGCCCTGCTGCCAGGCCGCGAGCTGAACCCCGCCCGGGCCGAGGATCAACGCGAGCGTGCCCAGCACCAGCGCGCGCGGCAGGGAACGCGCCGAGACACCCACCACGAGCACCGCGAACTCGGGCATCGAGAGCAGCACGAAGTCACTCGACGGAGTCGGAGTCGGGTCTTGCACCGCCGTCTGGCTCGTCACCAGCGCGTAGGCGTAGAGGCCGGCGCAGGCCAGCACGGTGAGGAGCACCGCCACGGGGAAGCGGCGCACGTGCAAGGCACCCACGACGGCGGCCCCGGTGATGGGCAGGGCGCTCACGCCGAGGAGTATCTCGGCGCGCCCGGTGACCGGGATGAACAACGCAGCCGCCGCGATGGTGGCCGCGAGGAAGATGCAGGCCAGCCAGGCCCCCGCCCGGGCCAGCGCCCGGCTGGTCGCGACCCCGTCGACATCCGCAGCGATCTGCAGCGTCACGAGAGGTACCCGTCCTCCGCGGCGCGCAGCACGAGATCCTGCTTCTTGTCGGCCAGCCGCCCCTCCGCCGCATACTGCTCGCGGATGCGCTCCAGCGCGTTCTTCACGGCCTGGATGTTGGTGCCGAGGATCATGGCGACCTCCACCGGACTGTGCCCGGAGGCGTAGAGCCGCAGCGTCTCCTCCTCCTCCTCGGTGAACCGGATGCTCGGCGTCGCGCCGCGCACGACCTGCCGGGGCGCGTCATCCCAGGCACCGCGTGTGCCACGAGCCGGCACGACCCCGAGCACCGACCGCGCGGTCTGCACCAGCTCGCTCGCGGGCCGGGCCTTCGAGACGAAGGCGGCGGCACCCGCATCCAGCACCCGGCGCACCGTGTCGGGTGCGTCGAGCGCGCTCATCACCACCACCTGGGCACCCACCGAACGGCAGATACGGATGCGCGCCTCCACCGAGATGGGCTCCTTCAAGTGGAGGTCCATCACGACGAGGTCCGGCGGGAATCTCGGATGCCGCGCCATCTCGACCCAGCCCGACGAGCGGATCACGACGTCGAGGTCGTCGGCGTGGGCACCGATCCAGTGGGCGAGCCCATCGAGGATCATTTCGTGGTCGTCGACGATGCCGACCGTGTACGGCCGGCCAGCACGCGCGTTCACCACCCGATTCACCCGAAACCCCTCTTTGGATGATAACCACGGCGGGATCGCCCGGTCCAATCGCGGGGCGAGCGGTAGCGCGCCGACCTGAGCGGTAACCTCGATCCATGAGCCCGGGGAGCGACGCTGCAGAAGCCGACCGCCGTGCGCGCATCGACCGGGCCGTGTTCCAGTCGCAACTGCTGCTCGCGGCAGCCCTTCTCCTCCTCGTCTGCGCCGCCTACATCTTCCAGCCCGCTGCGGTGCTCGACTTCCGCTTCTTCGGCGGGGTGGCCGTCATCTTCGTGTTGACCGGCGCCGCCGCCGTCGTGCCCTGGTCGCGGCTGCCCCGGCAGTGGATCGCGCTGCTGCCGATCATCGACATCATCGCGATCGTGGCGGTGCGGCAGGGCAACTCGTCACTCGGCGCCGGCCTGCTGCTGGTGTTCCCAGTGATCTGGCTGGCGGGCTACTTCGGACTCACGGGCGCGGTGACGAGTGTGGTCATCTGCTCGGTACTGCTCTGGACGAGCGCATTCCTCGTCGGCGAACCGCTCACGCTCAACAGCATCCCGGGGCTGCTCGTGCTGCCCGTGACGCTCGCGTTCATCGCCACCACCACACTCACCACCACCAGCAGAACGGGCGCGCAACGGGGCCTGCTGCGACAGCAGGCCGACCTGCTCGAGGTCGCGCTGCGCCGCGCCCGCCGGCAGGAGCAGACCCTCGACGAGGTGCTGAACGCGGTGACCTTCGGCGTGGTCGCCTTCGGCAAAGACGGCGTCGAGTCGATCGTGAACCGCGCCCACCGACAGTTCCAGACCCAGTTCGGTCTGCCCGAGACGAGCGTCGAGCCGCCGGTGCTGTACAAGCCCGACCGCACCACGCCCTACCCGGAGGACGAGCGCCCGTTCCATCGGGCGACCTCCGGCGAGCGCTTCGACGACCTCGTGGTGTGGCTCGGCGAGCCCGGCCAGCACCGCATCGCGCTCTCCGTGAGCGCGCGCCCGCTCACCACAGCCGAAGGCGACCCCGACGGCGGGGTGATGGTGTCGCGAGACGTGACCGCCGAGATCAACGCGATCCGTGCTCGCGACGACCTCGTCGCATCCGTCTCCCACGAATTGCGCACACCGCTCACGTCGATCCTCGGCTACCTCGAGCTGGCGCTCGATGACGAGACGCTGGATGCCTCGACCCGCTCCATGCTCCAGGTCGCCTCGACGAACGCCGACCGGTTGCTCGCACTCGTCGCCGACCTGCTCACCGCGGCGAGCGAGAAGGACCAGCAGATCGTGATGTCGTTCAACCAATGCGACCTGGCCGAGATCGCGGCGCAGTCCATTCAGGCGCAGCGGCTGGCCGCATCCGAACGTGGCATCGTGATCGAGAACACCATCACGGCGCCGGTGCTGCTCGAAGCCGACGGGTTCCGGCTGCGGCAGGTGATCGACAACCTCATCTCCAACGCCATCAAGTACAACGTCGAGAACGGCAAGGTCTCGGTGGGGGTGCGCGGCCTTGACGGGCATGTCGAGCTGACGGTGAGCGACACCGGCATCGGGCTGAGCGAGCTCGAGCAGACCAAGTTGTTCGAGCGCTACTTCCGGGCCGAAGGGGTTCGGCAGTCGACCATCCACGGCTCCGGGCTCGGCCTCACCATCAGCCGCGACATCGTGCGACGGCACGGCGGTGACCTCGTCGTCTCGAGCGCGCTCGGCGTGGGCACCACCTTCACCGCGACGATCCCGCGCTCGCGGTAAACTCCGACTCACGCACCTAATCGATCGAGGGGGTCTCGGGGTATGGCACTCGACCAGGGCACCCTGCTCGTCGTCAGCGGGCTCGTCATCATCCTCTGCGGCATCTCGTTCGTCCTCAACACCGCCATGCGGCGCAACGACGCGTCGGGTCGGCTGTGGAGCATCTCGTTCATCGCGGGGATGCTCACGGCGCTGTCGTTCCTCGTGTGGGGCGTGTCGCCGGCGCTCTGGTGGGTGCTCGCGATCGGCAACACCGCCTACGTCATCTCGATCGGTGCCATCTGGTCGGGCGCGCGCGTGTTCAACGGGCGCAAAAGCTACTTCTGGGTGGCACTGGCGGCGGGCGGTCTGGTGGCCCTCTTCACCGGACTCGAGGGCCCTGGCGGCGGGATCTGGACCGGCTCCACCGGGCTGTTCATCGGCATCGCCGTCTTCGCCGGGCTCGGTGGTGCGGAGACCATCCGCTCCCGGATGCGCCGCAACCTGAACGCGCGCGTCCTCAGCTTCTGCTTGTGGATCGTGTGCGCCTTCTACGTGCTGCGCAGTTCGATCTTCGTGACCCTCGGGCCGCTCGATCCGATCTTCACGACCTACTTCAGCTCGCAGATCACGGCCATCATCACGATGCTGCTGGTGCTGCTCGGCACGATCTCGATGTCGATCCTGCAGGCCGAACGTTCGGGTGCCCGGGCTCTCGGCGACGTCACGGTGGGGGTGCACTCGGTGGTGGGTGTGCTCTCGGCGGCGCCGTTCATGCAGCAGTGGGCCGACTGGGTGGAACGGGCATCCTTCAACGGCGACCGGCTCGCGATGATCGCGATGGACGTCGACAACCTCCCGCAGATGAACACCGCTTTCGGGCGCACCTTCGGCGATGCGGCCATCCGGTCGGTGGCGCAGATCGTGCGGCACTACGCGCCCACGGCGTCCCTGCTCGGGCACACGGGGGCCGGGCGGTTCGTGATCGTGGTGGTGACCGTCAACCCGAACGAGGCGGAGCGGCTCGCCATCCGGCTGCAGACGGCGCTCGTCGACGAGCCGATCGACCCGCAGCAGTCGCTGCGCGCGACCGCGAGCTTCGGGGTGGTCGACACCGACACCTTCGGCTACAGCCTGCCCGCCCTCCGCCGCGCCCTCGACGACGCCACCCTCCGCGCCCGCGACGACGGCGGCAACCGCATCGAGCTCGGCCGCCCCACCCCCGCGGCCTAGCCCCGCCCGTCGGCGAGCTTGTGAGGAAGTTGAGAACACCTCGCCTATAATGTGATATTTTGTCGACATTCTCTTTCCTAGTTGTCGCCTTCTGGCCGAAACGGAGTGCTCGATGAAACGATGGCTACCCACCATTGCCGCAACACTTACCCTGGCTGGCCTCCTCGCCCCGACCACGCCGGCCTCCGCAGCCCCCGCCCTCCCCGACGGCACCCAGCTCGTGAGCATCTCGAACACCACCCCACCCGTCGCCGGCAACTATGCCTCCGATCAGCCTTCGATCTCCGCTGATGGCCGCTACATCGCCTTCCGATCGTTCTCAACCAACCTGACAGACTCGGTCCCGATACGGTTCCAGCACGTGTATTGGCGCGACACAGTGACGGGTACCACGCGCTTGGTGAGCGCTACGGCTAGTGGAGAAGTGGCAGATGGCGCCTCCGGCCGCCCGTCGATCTCTGCCGACGGGCAGTTCGTGGCATTCGTTAATCAGTCGGTCAATCTGTATCCAGACGCAACCGGGTTTCCAGAGGCCGTTGTCTGGTCGGCAGCGACGGGCGTTTCGCAAGCTGTCAGCGTCAACAATGATCCGACTCCCGCTCCAGCGAACGCGCCAGTCATCGACATAGCCCTTTCTGCTGACGGGACGGCCATCGCTTGGACCACGGCCGCGACGAACCTCACAGCCGCCGCTACCAACGGGCGCATGCAGGTATATGTCAGAGACCTTCTGAACCACAAGACCACCCTCGTGAGCCGCAACGCAACGTCCGCATTACCTGTCGGCGGTGCGGAAGACTCCTCCCTGCCGGTCATATCGGGGGACGGCAATGTCGTCGCCTTCGTCACTGGATCGCAATTGACATCAACGCCAACTACTGCCTCCAACGTGTGTGTGTACGCCTATGACCGGGCAGCAGAGTCTCTCGCTGCAATCAGCCTCAACGTGCACGGTACTGCCTGTGTCAACCGAAGCGCTGGTAGCTCGCCGAAGGAGCTGCCCGCGGGCATTTCACTGTCGGCAGATGGACGCTACGTCGCCTATACAAGCGCCGCCAGCGATGCCGTCGCCGAACCTGCGAATCCCGCCAACTCGACCGTAGTATTCGTGCGGGACCGCCATTCGGGCACGACCGTACTCGCAACGCTTGACTACACCCATACGCGGCCGCCAGGCGACTACACTGACTCCCCCTCGCTGTCCGCAGATGGAAGGTTACTGGCCTTTCGCTCGCACGCTAGGGACGTTGTCTCTGAAGGAACGACGTTTCCGAACGCGGTCGAACAAATTTACTCCGTAGATCTCCGGACTGGGGAAAGCGTCCTTGTGAGCCGCGAAAGCACGCAATCGCTGCCTGGTCTCGGAGAATCGAGTGCACCTGTTATCTCAGCTGACGGCCGGCGCGTCGCGTTTACATCGCTGTCACGCAATCTGACTCCTGAAGGCAACCCGAACCTCACCACCCAGGTGTTTGTGCGGAGCGCGGCCGACAATCCGAGCGCCGAGCGAATCGGGGGCGCTGACCGCTATGAGGTGTCTGCGACACTGTCGGCGGCTGCTTTCGCGAGTGAAGCATCAAGTGTGGTCATCGCGTCGGGTGAGGTGTTCGCTGATGCCCTCTCCGGTTCTGCTCTGGCAGGTCTCGTGAATTCCCCCGTTCTACTGGTCAACCGGACCGGAGTGCCCGGAGCAGTTGCAGCTGAGCTTGTCCGACTCAAGCCGAAGAGCATCATTGTCCTCGGCGGCGAGGCTACGATCCCGGCCACAGTTGAAGCGACGCTGAGAGGCTACGCTCCGGTTACGCGAATCGGCGGCGCGGATCGCTTCGAGGTGTCCGCGGCGGCGTCCAAGAGCTTCCCGGTACCGTTGCCCAACAAGGTGGTGTACGTGGCCTCGGGGGCTGTGTACCCGGATGCGCTGTCGGGGTCGGCTGCCGCGGGGCTGCAGGGAGCACCTGTGCTGCTGGTTACGAAAGACGGAGTGCCGTCGAGCGTCGCCGATGCCATCGCCCGGCTTGCCCCAACCAAGATCATTGCGCTCGGCGGCGCCAACACCATCTCCGACGACGTCATTGCGACTCTGAACAAGACCGCTCCGACGACGCGCATCGGCGGGAGCGACAGGTTCGAGGTGTCTGCCGCCGTTTCGGCCGCGACCTTCACAACCGCAGTGACGACCCTGTATGTCGCGTCGGGGGCGAACTATCCCGACGCTCTCTCCGGATCGGCAGCCGCCATCGCGAGTAAGGCGCCGGTGCTGCTCGTGACAGCAAACACGGTGCCCGACAGCGTTGCTGCCGAGATCCGGCGGCTCAAGCCGCGACACATCGTGGTGCTCGGCGGGCCCAACTCCATTTCCGAGTCCGTCGTGGAAACCCTCAAAGGCTTTCTGCCCTCGATGTAGATAGCCCGCGATCGCCCCCAGCCCGCCGCCTAGCTGGGGGCGATTGCGATTGTGAGGGTGTCGGCGGCGGTTTGCTTGGCGTAGTCGGTGGAGCCGGGGGCCGTCTGCTGCAGGATCTCATAGGTGAAGTCGAGTGTGATCGACGTGGCCGCCGGGTCGAGGGCCGGGAGGATGAAGGTCTGCGTGTAGCTGTAGGGCGCCTTGATGTAGTAGCCCTGCGGCTGCGTCGACTGGTCGGTGATGGCGGCCGGGGCCGGCAGATTGCCGGTCGGGCCGTTGACGGCGGGCGTCACCGACACCCTCGACAGATAGATGCTCTGCCCGTCGTCGGTGCCGAGCGTGCCCTTGAGGGTGAAGGTGATGGGCTTGTTCGCCCCGGCCGTCCACTGGTCCATGCTGAGGGTCGAGTAGTAGTCGACGGTGAGCGAGATGTCGCCCGCCGTCAACTGGTGCTGGGTTGATCCGCTGGCGAGCTCGTTCACCACCGGGGTGATCGTGGCCGGTGCCGTCGGCGTGGGGGTCGCCGACTTCGTGGGGCCGGCCGATGCGGTGTTGAATCCAGGCTGGTCCCAAGGCGCTGTTCCGCAGCCGCTGAGGCCCACGACCAGGGTTCCGGCGACCGCCGCAACCCCCACGATTCCGCGTGTTCGGCCGGCTCGCGCCCCGTGCATCCGTCTCATCGGCCCACCCCTTCGATCACCCTGAGCCAATCTTAAGGTGATCCTGACGAGACGCTGGCGCATTGCCGCCGAGAACGCTTGGGCACGTGCTCCAGACTGAGGACATGCCAGAGATCACCAACCCGTACGTCACGGACCGCACCGGCTTCAGCGCCGAGTCCGACGGCCTCACCAACGACTTCATCGAGTCGGTCGAAGCGCTCCCGACGTACCGCCCGACCATCGGGTGCATCATCCCCGCGTACAACGAGGCGGAGTCCATCGGCGCCGTCATCGAGTCGCTGCTGACCCAGACCCGCCTCCCCGACGTCATCCACGTGGTCGTGAACAACACCACCGACGACACCGTGAAGATCGCAGCCCAGTACGCCGGCCCGCACCTCAAGGAGATCGACGGCATCGAGCAGTTCACCGAGGTCTACGTTCACGACATCGGCAAGAACAAGGACAAGAAGGTCGGCGCGCTCAACTACGGCTACCAGCTGGTCGAGGGCTGCGACTTCCTGCTCGGCGTCGACGGCGACACCACGGCGGCACCGGATGCGGTCGAGCGGCTCGCCGAGGAGATCTCGTCCGACAGCCGCATCGGTGGCATCTCGGCCATCTTCTCCATCGACGACAAGCCGATCAAGGGCTTCATCGCGAAGTTCCTCATCACCGGTCAGCGTTTCCAGTTCGCCGCGTTCAACATGCAGAACATGCTGAAGGGCCGCAACATGGCGGTGCTCGGCGGCCAGTTCTCGATCTTCTCCACCAAGGCCCTGCGCCAGATCATGGTCGAGAACCACCAGGACACCCCCTGGGTGAAGGACTCCGAGGTCGAGGACTCGCTGCTGTCGCTCCAGATCAAGAGCGCCGGCTACCTCACCAAGATCTCGGCCCAGGCCCGAGCGGATGTCGGTGGCATGACCACTCTCCGCGGCCTCGACGCCCAGCAGGTGAAGTGGAACTTCGGCGCCATCGAGCTCATGTGGCCCGGTCAGCGCGGCGACACCAAGGGGCAGCCCTTCCACCCGAACCTGCGCCTGCGCTGGCTCGAGAACCTTTCGATGCTCACCAACCTGGTGACGCGCGTGCTGTTCTTCATCCTCCTGTTCGCGTCGCTCTCCATCCACGCCTTCGTGTTCTCGCCGATCTGGCTCATCCCGCCGGTGATCGCCATCCTGCTGAACCTCCGAACGGCGCTCTCGATGCAGAACCGCAACGGCCGCGACATGTTCTTCGCGCTGTTCCTCTTCCCCGCCGAGATCTACATGTGGGTGCGTCTCGGCCACTTCCTGCGGGCCTGGACCAAGTTCCTCAGCCGCAAGCAGACCGACAACTGGGCCGCTCAGGCCAAGGCCGAGCGCGGTCGCGGCAACGGCTACCTGGTGCCGCTGGTCATCCTGGTGCTGGTGGTCGCCGTGATGGTGCTCGTCTGGTTCCAGCTCGACCCGTTCGTGCAGTCGACCATCCTCTGGATCGGCTGGCCGGTGCTCGGTGTCATCACCATCATCCAGACCCTCGGCATGTTCGCCAAGGTGCTGCGCCGCTACCGGGGGTACAAGGTTTGACGCCACCCCGTTACGTCGAACCGGACGTGACGCTCGCTCTCCTCCAGTCCATCGGAGACGCGACCAGCGGCCGGTTCGTGACCGACTTCATCAACCTCTGGGAGACCCGATCCCAGAGGTTGATGAACGCGCTTAACCGGAGCGACTTCGAGGATGCCGATGTCGTGCTGTTGAGCATCCGTTCGAGCAGCACCATGCTCGGCGCCTGGGCCCTCGAGGCCATCGCCGGCATGGTGCATTCGGCCGTGAAGAGGATGGACCTCTCGGCGAGCGTCGCCCACCTCAACCGGCTCCGCGAAGTGGGCGCGCAGACCTGCCGGGAACTGCTCGCGCTGCTGGAGCGCCTCAGGCCCGCTCAGTTCCACCCGGAGGTGGGCTGACCGGATGCCGTCACTCGTCTTCGGAGGCAGCCAGCCGGTAG
>BADC01000743.1 GCA_000333435.1 Corynebacterium-like bacterium B27
CGGGTGCTCTCGGACCGCATCGTGGTGCGCATCACCTCGAAGCCGGGCGAGACCTTCGTCGACCGCATGATCCGGCTCGTCGAGGGGGCGAGCCGGCAGAAGACGCCG
>BADC01000742.1 GCA_000333435.1 Corynebacterium-like bacterium B27
CGAACCTTGCGAACGGGTTCCCCTCGGCGACAAAGGGCTCGGGCGTCTCGGGGTACAGCGGCTCGGTCAGGCAGTCCTACTCGATACCGTGCCCGCAGCCCGCTTTGATGAGGCAGCCGGGCAGACCATTGTGAAAGGGTTCGGCACGCAGCGCCACCGTCTGGTCATCGACTGGTCCCGGTTCGGTTCCGCAAACACGCTGGGATCAGTCAGCCTCAGTGTCGAAACTGAGACCGTCACAGAACAGCCGGCTGGGACGACCATCACCGTGCTTGGACTGAGCAATCGCGGCTATTGGACCTCGCGCGCCGATCTAGACCTTCAGCAGGAACTCACGAGCATCATCTCGCCGTATGAACGAGCCGCGAATCTCACCGTCTCGGTCACGCTCGATGGTCGGAGTTTGGATCTCCGGCAGCAGGCAAAGAAACTGCTCGACAGCGCGCCCTGGCACATGACCTTTAGGTACGCCGATGGACAGCTCATCGTCAAGAGCGAGCTGAGCCACACACTGCTCTCTGGCCGGAACCAGAAGGAGAAGCGCGCCTACCGGGAGCTCATCCCGGGCGACGGTGGCTTTACTTTCGCCCAGTCCATCTTGACCAGCAAGCCCCAGCGCGCCGCTGAGAGGGGCCTAATGATGGGCGACGACCGCTACTTTCTGCGGTTCCAGCGGACTATTGACCTTCCTGACACGGTGCCGCCGAATGTTTCGTTCGCCGACCCAGGTGCGTTCGAAGGAGAGATCAGCACCTACTCCTTCGACCTCGTCCGACCCGACGGCGAAGATATCGACGCCGTTGACCTTGACAGCCTCGATACCCGTAAGTTCGCGAAGGCGCTCAGCGGGATCAGGATTTTCCGCGACGGGTTCGGCATCCGGCTGCCGAAAGACTGGCTGGATCTGGCGGGGCAGCAGACTTCGGCGACGTCATACTACGGTCTGAGACCCGAGAACACCGCCGGCTACGTCAACGTCACGGTAGAACACAACTCCGGGTTGGAAGAGACCTCAAACCGAGAGGCGTTCCGGGACACGCCGGCATGGCGGGGCTTCCACTCGCTCATGAAAGCCGTCACAACTGAGGCGCGGTTGTGCCTCGAACTGGTCCGACGCGAGTGGAACGATTATCGCCGAGAAACGATGGATCCGACGGTCCTACCTGACGCCGCCACTCCCACAGAGATCGTGGGTCACATCGACGAGCAGTTGCAGCAGGCACGCCAGGCGCAACGGGCGTCAGCAGCGACACGCGCCAGTATTGCCGAGCTGTCTCGCACCGTCGAGAGCCTGGTCTTCTCCAGCCAGGAAGCAACGAGCGCGGTATGGTCCGACCCCTCTCTGCGGACGGCAGTTGAGACTGCATCGCGAAATTTGGAGGCAGCCCAGCGCAAGATCGAAGGCTCGCTCACTGAGGTGGACCGTATCTGGTCCATTCTCCAAGAACTGTCCGGCTCCGCAGCGCTCCTGGAGGACAAACTTGCCGTGGCCGAGCGACGCCTCGCAGACGCTTGGGAATCTGTCGCTTTAGGCCTGAGCGCGGAACTGCTAGCTCACGAGGTGGACAACATCGGTGAACGGCTCCGCGGCCGTAGCTACCAGATCCTGGACTATCTGCGCTCGCAGGAGCCTCGCGATACCCGAACCCTTGGCTTCGCGGATCAGGTCCGCACCTCTTCGAATGAGTTATTGCGGCAATCCGCGCGGCTGAACCCCGCTCTGCGGTTCCGCCGCGAACGAAAGTCTGTGGGTCAGCTTTCCTCCCTACTCAGCCCGGTCCTCGAGTATCATCGGGGCCGCCTCACGCCAGCCGGAATCGACGTGGTGGTCGAGATCCTCAATGACTTCCGGGTGAAGTTCAACGACGGCAAGCTCACGCAGATCGTCGATAACCTGGTGCTGAACGCTGAGTACTGGGTGCGCCGGTCTCTTCAACAGCAGGACGTGGAACGCGGGCTGATCACTCTCACCATCGACTCCCCCTGGCTGCTCTTCTCCGACAACGGCCCTGGCGTGAATCCGTCGGTTCAAGATTCTCTGTTCGACGCGTTCGTCACCACGAAACCTGAGCTTCAGGGGCGGGGTCTGGGGTTGTTCGTCGTGCGACAGCTGGTGGAGTCGGAGAACGGCACTATCGCCCTGCGTTCGGAAGCTGACAGCGGCCGACTGCCGAGGACCTTTGAACTTGACCTAAGACGAAGCATCACAAGTGAGACCCCAGGGGAAGTGGTCGACTGAATGGACGAGGAAGCGAAAGCAACGTCACAGCAGGTCATGCGCGAGTTGTTGGCCGCTCTGCGAATCGAGCGAGTTATCAGTATTGATGACTACAACGCAGATCTCGACGAGTCCCTGCAGGTGAACGACCCTACCGAGGTAACCACAGAGTTAGTAACATCGGACACGTTGCGTGAGGCGCTCGTTGAGATCCTTGCAAACTTGGACGCGCAGCTCGACTTCGATGCAGTCGACCAGTCGGACGCGTTGGTACTGGCCGAGTACCTCGACGACAACTGGTTGGTGTTTCCCCGGTCGGTTCGACTCAGGCTAGTTCAGGCCGCCCGCACGCAGCGCAACGGCCGCGCCGAGGACGTTCTGGACCAGGAGATAGCCGATGACGTTCGCGCGCCGGAACTGCTACGCGAGTTCCTCGACGGCTCCGTCGAACTTAAGCAGTACTCGCTTGAGGAGTGGCGGGGGGTCAGCGCCCAGGAGATGGGCGACACCCGTCCCGTGTTGGTGCTCATCGACCGCAACTTCACGCGGGAGACCGGCGGCGCAGCGGACACCGGTGAGCAGCTCCTTGCAGATTTCCTCGACGCCGACAGGCCCCACATCCATGCGGGGCTACTCACTCGTGAGGCGCGAGACGACAACGCCGAACGAGACTTGACTCGGGCACTCAGAGCGAAGTTTAAGAGCAGCGCGCATCGGGTGCTCGCCATCGGGAAATTCCGCCTCCAGGATGCTACGCAGTTTCCTGCGGCAGTGCGCACCCTGTTGCTGGTGGCCGAGGTTAACGAATACCGAGAACTAGCGATGGCCGCTCTCAACTCTGCCCACGTGAAAGTTGTGGAGCACTTCGAAACACTCGAGGACCACAGTCTGCTTGGTGCCATTGCCATGGCTCAAAAGGAGGGCACGTTCGAGCTCGAGCATCCCCTTCGATTGGCCCAGCGGCGTTTCCAGCAAGAGCTAGCAGGGGCCGTTCGCACTCCTGAGGCTGCGGCCCTGCTCCCCAAGCTCCGCGAAGGTGGCGTCGCGCAGTACATCAAGTCCGGTGAGCCGGGGAAGCAAATCCGAGCGCTGCAGCATGCCGATACTTTCGAGCCGTCCAGCATGTTCAACGACCTGGGGCTACCGGTTGAGGTCGGCGACATTTTCGAACGCACGTGGAGGCCGCAAGGGGCGACCGCGGTTACCTCGGGGAAGTTGTATGTCCTGCTGGCGCAGGCCTGCGACCTGTCACTCCGTAAAGACGGCACACGCGGCACCGTGGTAGAGCTGGTCCTCCATCCCGTCGAAATGCTTAGCGAGGCTGATTCGTGGAAACACGAAGGCAAGCGGAGGCTGTTCCACCCCTTGGGACACCTAAATCAAGACGACAACGTTTGGGGCGTGAAGTTCACGGACAGCATCGTCGTTCCAGCCGAAGCAATCGACGCGACCGTCTTTCGTCAGGACGGCAGAGCCCTGCTGACGCCGGCCACCCCGGACGTGCGCCCGATGGCTGGCAGCTGGGTCACCCGCCAGGAGAAGCTGTTGGACTGGGCCCGAAAGTTGCTGATTCAGTATGCGACCGCCGAGAAGCACCTCAAGGACGTCACCAACGCGCAGGAGCACCTAAACCGACTCGCGGCTTCGTACGGTCTCGGCAGCACTCAGAAGTCCCGGGGCGTGTCTGTGCGGCTGGACACTGCGGCGCAGACCCTCGAGTTCGGTTTACGGCGGGTTGCCCGCATTCGTGCTGACGTCGCTGTGAACGTTGCGTCGCTGACGATGAGCTACGCCGCGAGGCCCGCGTTCGAGACGCCCAGTGTGACAGTCACTCCTTGACCATCACCAAGATGTGTTCAGTCGCCATGGTCGCGCCGATGTTGTTTCGCACAGCCATTCGTTTTCGTCCGCGAGGCAGCTGACGAATGATGGTGCTCACTTCCGTGTGGCCTTGAGCCATAAGGAATTCGGCGGTGATGCGGACCAGCGGCAGCTCTCGTCCTCCTACCCGGCGTTGACCGAGCGTCCAGAAGCTGAAGCCACCCGCGCGCAACGGCCGAGCGCTACGGCGGAGGGCGAGTTCGTAGTCGCGGCTGAAGGAAAGCACCTTCTTCAACAAGTCGGGCTTGCCTTCCAGGGCGGCGTTGAAGTAGCGGAGCGCCGGCGACGCAGTCTCGAGTCGTTCACGTTCTTGGGTGTTCAGCGCGTGCACGAGCGAGCCGCCCAGGCTGGCGGTATCCAGCCGATGAGTTGAGCGGAGGAGATCGGCGTCGAAGTCGGCGCCGAGATCCGCGTGGTCAATCCACTGCAGGGGCAGGTAGCTGTGCTGTCCGTAAGGCACTGTGGTCTTATTATCGCCGTAAGGCGGGGAGGTCATGATGGCGTCCACGCGAACTGGGATGTTCACATCGTGGAGGACGGAACCTCGCACGATAGAGATCGCACCGGCGGTCTGCGTATTGGGAAGCGCGTGGATGCGCTTCCAATGCTCGCCCGCCCGTACCGCGTTCGACGTTCCAACCGCAGTGAACGTTTCGAGTGCTTGAGGCCGTCGGGTTTCGAGGTCCTCGGGCGCGTACGCGTGCAGCTTGAAGGTCGAGGTTCTGGAATTGGAGACCAGCCGGATGGTTTCGGCCAGGCACACCCAGAGAAAGCGCCGCAGTCGCTCCTCCGCCTCCGCGGAGATGGCGGTGCGTAGCCGTGTCAACTCGAGGGCAACTTCGTCGCTGAACCACTTGTCGCGATTCGGGAAGGTGTGCAGCGCTTCGTCTGTAGCGGCTTCCGCACGGGTGACCACCCGGTCGACCACGGCTGCCGCTTCCGCTTGAGAAGGCGGGTCGGCTTTGACCCGGCTGAGGAGAGTCGCCATCGGGTTGATGTCCGTACCGAAGAAAGACAGGCCACGGTAGACCGATTCGAGCAGCACGGTCCCAGAACCGAGGAAGGGATCATAGATGGACGTCGTGTCCGGGGCTACGGCCAGCAAGTCATCTAAGAGCGTGCCTTGCAGCTCCGGGACCATCATCGCCGGGTACTGAAAGAATGCGTGCCCGCCCTGACGTCTGTTGGTTGCGAAGTCCCAGAAGCCCGGCTGCTCACGCTCATGGCGTTCCAGAGCAAGAGCCAGATCCTTTGACCGCGAGTCCCCTAGCTCAGCGGCTGAAGTGTGCACTGATCCTCCTGTCTTCGCTGGATTCTATTCGGTATGCGCTCCGCACCCGTCTGCGACATCCCCGCCCGGCCGAAGCGCAACTCGTGCCCCCCGAAACGACGGAGCTGCCAAGGGGGTGGAGCTACCCGCTACCTCGGCAACGCAACGCGGCTCGAACCTCGCCCCGCAAGCGTCGACCGCGCAAAGAAGTGCACGAATTGCTGGCGACGGTTGGGTACTCGGCGGAGTCACGGTCATTCGAGACGATCCCAAGCAACCCATGGATCGCAGTCGTCGGCCGAATCAGCGTCACGTGCGGTCCTCGCGCTGCCCATCCGCGCGGAGAGCATCCTCCAACACCGCGCGCGCGATCTCCAGGAGAGCTTGCTCGAGGCCCGTTCGGGTACTGGTCGGTTGAGGCGTGCTTCCGCTGTGCGCCCCGACTCAGCAAAGCGAATCGGCAGTGGACGAGTCTGGGCGGCGGCACACCGAATACGCCGGCCGACATCTCGCAGGCACGTCAACGTCGGCATGGTTACCGAATTGGACATGTATTGATTCCTGCTATTGCTTCTCTCGCTATTCATCCACTCGCCGGGCAAAGATCGCGGAAATTTGGGATGCCCTTGACGCTGCAGAGATCCGGTCCTCCTCGGTTGGGCGCATCGAATTCGCCGGCATGCTCCCACTCCATTGTGGTCATATACCCACATACGTTACTGTGGGGATATTCCCACATGCATGTATGTGGGTAATTACCCACATCGAGAGGCGCTCATGCCGTCCCTGTCTGCGCGAAAGCTGTCCGACGTTGCGGCCGTCATCCGTGCCGCGCGTGAAGATGCGGGACTGACGCAAGCCGAGCTAGCGGAGCGGCTCTCGTTCCCGCGGGATTACATGGTCGATCTCGAGGCCGCGAAACCGAACCTGTACATGACGCGCCTGCTCCGCACCCTGCACGAACTCGGCATCACCATCACCCTCGACTACGGCGACGACGATGCCGGAGCTTGAACTCTTCCTTCACGACGAACCCGTCGGCATCGTCGAACGAGTGCCCCGCGATCGCACACGCGTCTCTCTGAACGTGCACCGCGGATACCGTCAGGAGGTCTTGCTCAGCGAATCGTTCGCGGCGCTGCCCGGCCGGCGACCCGCATCCGACCGCGTCTCCGACTTTCTCGGCGGATACGTGCCCGAGGGCAACCATCGTGAACAGATGGCCGCCAAGCGTCACATCGACAAAGACGACCTGTTCGCCCTGCTCAGCGAATTCGGCGGATCGATTGCCGGTGCCGTCACGCTGCGACGAACCGACGACACCTCGACGGACTCGCCCAGTTACGAGACACTGAGCGACACGCAGCTCGCCGCTCGACTGAAGCAGGCGCTGGAGGACAGCGACCAGGGCATTCCGGACGACAGTCGTTCGACGCTGCCCGGCTACCAGCCCAAAGTGTTGGCCACACTGCTCAACAACGAGTGGGCGGTGCCGCACGGACGCGCTCACTCGACACACATCCTGAAACCCCAGGTGCCCTCACGACCCCACCGCATTTTCGACGAGCACTACAGCCACCTCCTCACCCGCGCGATCGGCCTCTCGCACTACGACAGCCGGATTCGCACCGCCGGCCGAAGCACGTACCTCGCCATCGAGCGATTCGATCGGGTACTCGAAGGCGATCGCGTGCTCCTGCACCACCAGGAAGACCTGGCGCAGGCCTTGGCTCTGGATTGGCGCGACACCGACGTGAAGTTCCAGGAACCGAGCTGGCCGACTGACCCGAAGCGGGCGACCGCCCGGCGGATCGGAGAACTCCTGGGGTCCATTCCCGGTGGCGACATCGGCGTCGAGACGTGGGTGCGTCAACTCACCTTCCACGTCGCGATCGGGAACAACGACGCGCACGCCAAGAACGTCGCCCTGATGCACCTGCACGCCGGAACCGAGGTCTCCCAGGTGTACGACGCGCTGCCGAACCTCTTTCAAGAAGGACTCATCAACTGGAACCTTGCGTTGGCGATCGACGGGACCTTCGACCACCGCCGGATGTCGGCAGAGCGCCTGCTGGCCGAGATCGCGTCGTGGAACGTGATCCCGGGTGCCCGAGCATCCGCGATCGTGACGGAGACTCTCACGTCGCTGGAAACCGCCCTGGGGTCAGTCGATCCGCCCCGAGGTTCTTCTCCGGGGATGGCCGAGCGCCTGCAATGGAACACCAGCCGACTGCTGAGCGGTGCGGAGATCAGCTCGCCCAAGCGCTGACTGATGTCGTTGGCAGCCTGTACGGTTTGGCCATGCCAGCGCACGAGGACTACTACTCAGGGTTTCGTACGTCTCCAATCACTGACCCTGAGGAACTTGCTGCGGTTGAGGCTCTTCGCGCCCGACTTGCCACGGTGCCGGAAGCGATCACCGCATAGAGGCGCGTTGCGAAGGTGCATCCTAAGAGCGGTTCGCAGATCGCGCTCGATAACGCTGCGAGTGGGTGGCGCCAAGTTAGCCACGCGTTGACGCATCAGTTGAATCACGCTGCGGACACGCTCAACGCGTTGACCATCCTCATTCCAGCGACCGGGCCGGTCACCCTACCGTACGTCGCCCATTACTCTGTCGCTCGCTCCGCTTTGGAGGCGGCATCACTCGCGCTGTGGATTCTTGCTCCGGACGACCCACGCGTGCGCATCGAAAGGCACATCCGTAACGCGTGGCGAGAAGTCAGCGCCGATGCAGAATTGAAGGCGGTGGCGCTCAAATCTGCCGCTGCGGACCCATCGATGGGGCTGAGCCAAATGCTCGATAAGGGCCGGAAGCAGACCAAAGCCTGGAAGCAGAAACACGTGACTCAGATTCGAGGGTGCGCGAAAGGAATCGGCGTGCCCGATCCCACTTTATCAAATCACACAGTTGGATTCGCTGAAATCGTCCGCGACGCGTCCGCCGCCGCGGGCGTGCGTGGAGACTTCGGCGAGATGGTTTGGCGGGAAATTAGTGGGCTTTCCCATCCCTCGATGATGAGGTCGGTGCTCTCTCAAGGGGTGGAGGAGATAGTGGATCACGGGGACGGCACGCTCGGAGCTGTGTTTACCAGTGACGCTACCAAAGGCAAATACTCAATCGAAGCAGCGCTCCTCGCCTTCACAAACGCGGTGCAGCTGTTCGGGCAGCGAAAGATCAGGCCCGGAGACCCGCATGAGTATGCTGCGCCATCAGGGGTCGGCGAATCGCCCCAGGCTCGTTTTAGCCGGAGGCCTACTCGGATGTCGTCAGCCGCGGAGTGCTGGGCGCGGGGAGGGAACTCGACGCCACCGAGGCCATTCGCATCCTCACGCCGCATCAGGTAAGCACATGGATGGGGCGCCGCCAAGTCGCGGCGGTCGACCTCACTCCTTGCCGAGACACGAGCCCAGGTCGACACCAGCCTGCACCAGCGCATCGATCTTCTCCTGGCGCGCCTTGGGAATCGCGAGGCCGTTGTCTCTGAGGCAGGCATCGAGCAACTCAGCATCTGCTCGCTCGTCCTGGTGGGCGAGCTGCCACGATGCGTCCACGCCCGCGAATTCGATCTGATAGCAGCGGTTGGCGGTTCCGTCGTCGTTTGACTGTGCCAGCTGGCGGTAGTCGATGATCGTGCTGGTGGCATTCAGTACCTCCACCGTGTAGCCCGCATCGGACATGCACGCTTGGTATCCCGCGAAGCCTGCCTCATACTCGGCTCGGTCGACGACTCCATCGGCGAGGGCGCCTTGCTGCGCGAGAGAGGGTGGATAGACCTCGCCGCCCGAACCTGCCTCGCCTGCGTTCGCCGCAACCCCCGCACATCCGGACAATCCGAGACCAGCCAGCACAAGAGCGGCGCCGATCAAAATGGCTCGATTCAAGGTTTGCATCAGGACTCCTTAGGTCGTGAACGGCCATCCGCCAGAGAAGGCCCCAGCTTTGTAGCCACAGTCATGCAGGGCGCCCAGGATGGTGCCTCCGGGATGAAAGGTGACGATTCCGGAGGCCGCGTGCCATCCGCTGGTGTATGTCGGACTCCCCGGATATGCCTGGTATCGAACCTGAACTCTGGCGTCACCGCAGCCGAGCTTCGGGTTGGGGTTGGTCGGCGAGGCAGTCTGTCCGCCCAGAGCTTGCGAGCTCTTCCCCGTGACCGACAGCCCTTGAGCGCAGTTCTTGTAGCTCGTACCGGTCGCCGTGGCCGGCATGCTCCCAATGACTTGGATGCCGACTATCAACGCAAGCGCGGAGCCCAGCGCCAGTAGGCGTCGACCGAGGTGTCCATCTGGTTGGCTCATCGCGCCTCTTCCTTGAGTGATGCTCGCTTTCTGTAATGACCATAGGCGCGTACATCGGCTATGTCTACGATAACTTGATGTTTGCTCGTTTTTAGAATCAACGTTGAGTTGTCTCCAACGCCACGTACGCCGGGAGCATCAGGGCTGCCGAGACTCCCATGCTTGCCACGTCGGGGAGGGCACGGTGCGG